>CAJNCM010000003.1:0-288596 GCA_905221285.1 bacterium | reverse complement strand
TCTTTCTGTAGGTAGTGTGTTTTTTGAGTTGCTGATTCACTTATTAACGCATAATAAGAAGAGAGGAAACATTAGTTTTGAACTATGCTTTAATCGATACAAGCAATTTATTAAAAAGATTTTAGCACCTACATTTTTTCTGTTACTATTATCAATTATTTTTGTCGTTATAGATGGTTATAAGTCGTCATCTGTATTATTTTATACCCATATATTTGTAGTGTTATTCACAGTAGGATACATTATTTGCTCGAATAATATCGAATTACATATTTCAAAAAAAGAATGAGTTAGAGTTTTACTTATAGTATATAATAATAAATTATTTTGAGACATAGTAGTAAAGTGATTGAGCTATAGATATGATGAGGATGGAAATATGGAGATTGTTATAATGAACATAGTTAATTATCTCTTGCTAAAGATTGAATGGATAGTAAGTAATATCTTTATAAAAATAAGCATACTTTGGATTCTTATTTGGTTTCTATACTATTTAAAGAGTGATTTAGCAATGTATTTCTTGTTTTTTGGAAATGGCTTTTTATTATTGCTAATAATTTTTCGATTTGCACTGTATCAAATTAAACTAGTAATGCAGAATGATATTAACTAATTATGTCTAAATCATATTTTTGGTAATCAGATTATAATCATTCTGGACTTTTTCAAGACTTTTTGATAACTCCGATAATGTGTCTATTTAAATTTGAAGATAAGTGGAGTTAGCAACATGTAAATACTTTGTGATAAAAATCGATTTTGTTTTGCTATACTGAACTTGTCAAGGTTATAATCTGACAAAAGATTTCTATTATATACGAGATATTCATCATGGATACAAAAACAATAGAACAAGTTAATGTGTTCAAAGCTGATGCTCTTTCTATTATTGTGTTGAAGGAGGTAAAAATGATTTGGCATGTATTTCAGGTAGGGCAGGGATGACTGAGATAGGCTTTTTATACGCTGGACCTGCTGGTGCTGCGATTCTAGGTGGTGATACAGCTATGCGAGTTTGCTAAAAAGAGAGGATGTACAATGAATAGTTCAATGAGTCAGTTTTCAATTCTAAAAAACAGTGATTTACAAGAGTACTCTGGTGGATTAAATCCCACTTGTGGAGTATGAGTTGGTATGTCAATTTATATAGGTCTAACTGCATTTACTGGTCTTGTTGGTGTTACATTTGCGATTTCAACAGGCGGGCTAGCGGCAGGTAGTTTTTGTTTATAACGAGAAAAGTAATTAGTATATTTTACATTATTTCTCTAGGAGTCTTGTCTTTACTAAAGTCACAAGATATTGTTGATATCATAGCCACTCTACTATTAATTTGTATAGGTTTAAAAGGAATAAACCAAAAGGGAATTTTATAAGGTTGTGATGACGATACTTTTTCGCCTCATTACATGTTTGGACAATGTTTCATCTGTTAATTTCCAAATTGAGAATGGGGATATTGTAACTAAGTGTGATTTTGAGTTAACTAAAGATGTCATGGCTAATGGTTGGATATCATCATTGGGTAGGAGCTATTGTCTTTCAGGTTATAGAGGATAATTTATGGATAAGAGAACAGAAGAAATTCTCAATAAGGTTTACAATTTGATTTTAGATACAGAGATTCATAAAAATGAACGAGATATTTTATTACGTTATAAAACTCTATTAGAGAATACAAAAAATGAACAGAGAGTTGTCATGGAGTTGGCAGAAGCTCTTCGTCAGCAGGCTGTTAGTGGGATTCATAGTCAGAAATCATTGAGCCCAAAGGTTGCGACATTTTATAAAGAAATTGCCACATATGGAGAATTGAGTAAAAATCTAGCTCAAGGATTAATTTCTTTTGGTATAACGAGATAAGGAAAAATGAGCAGAAAAAACTTACCAAATTTGTAACAAGATAAAAAATTAATATAAATGTAAGGAAATATTCGTGATGAATACAAAGGTGAAACAATTTGAAGTAATGGATGAAGCAATGCTATCCAGCATTGAAGGTGAACTCTCATGTTTTGAGAAGGGATTGTTTCTTTAAGGGGATATGGTGGAGCTATTATAGGCTTTTGGATAGGAACTGAATTTTTTTCTACGAAATAGAAAGTTGAGGTACAAATGAAGCAGCGTTTGATAATTGCAATTAGTTTTATAATGACTGGGATAGTCATTAACATTTTATTCAAATCAAATACTATTATTCATAAATTTATTGCTATATTAGGTCTGAGTATGTATTATAGAGGTGTTTTTAGAGAGTATAAAAAATTTAAAAACAATTCAGATTTTGATTTAATTCTGTATATAACAGGATTAAATCCTTTTTGTTTTATGAGAACGAACTATCTATACAGAAACACTACATTATAGACTGCAAATTGAGTTTAAAAATGGTATAATGGTAAAGTTATATAGTCCCGATAAGATGGTAGAAATTTCTATTTTTTCTTTCGAGTCGCAACTCGCAAAGAATGACGGCTCAAAAGTCGTTCGTCATTCTACGGTTGCCGCTATAATGCGGTCACCCTATGCGCCTTACTAGCTTCAGAAATAAAAAAGTATCGTTTTTATTTCTTACGCGTTGTAACTCTTAGAAAATGAAAATACCTATCAGTACTTTGTAACTCTATAACACTATTTTTAAGGGGGGACATTTTTATGTCAGAACGTAAATTATTCACGTCTGAATCTGTATCTGAGGGGCATCCAGATAAGATTGCAGACCAAATTTCGGATGCGATTTTGGATGCTATTTTAGCTAAAGATCCAGAGGCGCACGTTGCTGCTGAGACAGCTGTATATACTGGTTCAGTCCATGTTTTTGGTGAAATATCTACAAATGCTTATGTGGATATTAACCGTGTGGTTCGTGATACCATTGCAGAGATTGGCTACACTAATACAGAATATGGTTTTTCTGCTGAGACTGTAGGAGTACATCCATCTTTGGTGGAACAATCTCCTGACATTGCCCAAGGTGTTAACGAAGCCTTGGAGGTTCGTGGAAATGCAGATCAAGATCCGCTGGACTTAATTGGTGCTGGAGACCAAGGTCTCATGTTTGGCTTTGCAGTGGATGAAACAGAAGAGCTCATGCCTTTGCCAATTTCACTCAGTCATAAATTGGTTCGTCGTCTGGCAGAACTTCGTAAGTCTGGGGAAATTAGCTATCTTCGCCCAGATGCTAAATCACAAGTTACGGTTGAGTATGATGAAAATGACCGTCCAGTACGTGTGGACACAGTTGTTATTTCAACTCAGCACGATCCAGAAGCCAGCAACGAACAAATTCACAATGATGTCATTAATAAGGTTATCAAAGAGGTTATTCCAGCCTCTTACTTGGATGAGCAAACAAAATTCTTCATCAATCCGACTGGTCGTTTTGTAATCGGTGGACCTCAAGGAGACTCAGGTTTGACTGGTCGTAAGATTATCGTAGATACTTATGGTGGCTACTCCCGTCACGGTGGTGGTGCTTTCTCTGGTAAAGATGCGACTAAGGTGGACCGTTCTGCGTCATATGCGGCTCGCTATATTGCCAAGAATATCGTTGCAGCAGGTCTTGCTAAGAAAGCAGAAGTGCAATTAGCTTACGCTATTGGTGTTGCGCAACCCGTCTCTGTTCGTATCGATACCTTTGGTACAGGAACAGTAGCTGAAAGCAAGCTTGAAAAAGCAGCCCGTCAAATATTTGACCTTCGCCCTGCAGGAATTATCCAAATGCTGGACCTCAAGCGCCCAATTTACCGTCAAACAGCGGCTTATGGACACATGGGACGTACAGATATTGATCTTCCATGGGAATGTTTGGATAAGGTAGATGCTTTGAAAGAAGTAGTCAAATAAAATCTTAAGAGGGGGACTTCCTCTCTTTTTTAATATACTATTTCCTCTAAAATAATTGAAATTATAGCCTGAATTTGATATGATATCTCTATGGATAAAAGTAGAGCAAAACGTGTTGAGCACGATAAAAAGAGAATCGGTTTAATAGCCCTAGTAGCTATCTTTTCGGTAAGTATTTGCGTCCTTGGTTCAATGATTGGATACAAAGTATATACAAAGCAAAGTTTTGAACAAAGGATTGAATCTCTCAAAAAAGAGAAAGATGATCAATTAAGTGAGGGAAATCAGAAAGATCATTTTCGTAAGGGACAAGCAGAAGTAATTGCATATTATCCTCTCCAAGGGGAGCAAGTGATTTCATCTGTAAAAGAAATCATGACACAGGATATTAAGGAAAATCTGGAAGACAAGGAAAATCTGGTTTTTTATTATACGGAGAAACAGGATTCGACTTTAAAAGGGATTGTCAACCGAAGTGTGATGAAACAAGTCTATGATTTAACTTCTTCAAAAGTTGAAGAGACTGAAAAAACTAGTCTAGCGAAAGTGCATTTGACAGAAGACGGTAAACCTTTTACCCTTGATCAACTATTTTCAGATGCTAGTAAGGCCAAAGAGAAACTGATAAAAGAACTGACTTCTTTTTTACAGGATAAGAAATTGGAGCAAGAAAAGATTGATCAAGTTGTTAAAGGTTTCTCTGACCAAGACTTGTCTGCATGGAATTTTGATTACAAGGATAGTCAGATTATCCTTTATCCAAGTCAGTCAGTTGAAAATCTAGACGAGATTGCCTTGCCAGTATCTAGTTTCTTTGAAGTTATTCAGTCCTCTTATTTATTAGATAAGGATGCAGAGCTATATAAGGCTTATTATGAAAAGAAAAATCGTAAAGTAGTGGCCCTGACTTTTGATGATGGACCAAATCCTGCAACGACAAATCAAGCATTAGATACTCTTTCCAAGTATGGTATCAAGGCAACTTTCTTTGTGCTAGGTAAGAATGTTTCTGGAAATGAAGAGATTTTGAAACGCATGAAATCGGATGGACATGTCATTGGAAACCATAGTTGGAGTCATCCAGTGCTTTCAAAACTTTCCCTTGATGAAGCTAAAAAACAAATTACTGATACTGAGGATGCGCTAACTAAAGTGTTGGGTTCTAGTTCCAAACTCATGCGTCCGCCTTATGGAGCCATTACAGACGACATTCGCAATAGCTTAGATTTGAGCTTTATTATGTGGGATGTAGATAGTCTGGACTGGAAGAATAAAAATGAAGCATCTATTTTGACAGAAATTCAGCGTGAAGTCAAGAATGGTTCTATTATTCTCATGCATGATATCCATGCTGAAACAGTGAATGCTCTGCCGAAGGTTATTGACTATTTGAAAGGGCAAGGTTATGACTTTGTTACCGTACCAGATTTGTTAGACTCTCGTCTTAAAGCTCATCAGCTCTATTACGACCGCAATCAATAATACACAAAATCTAAAGAGAAAAGTTTTCCTTGAAAATTTGGCTCTTTGGATTTTCTTCTCATAGAAAGGAAAAATAATGAAATCTTATACTTTAAATAATGGTGTTACGATTCCAGTACTGGGATTTGGAACCTGGAAAGCTGAAAATGGAGAGATTGCCTATCAAGCTGTTCTAGAGGCTTTAAAGGCAGGCTATCGCCATATCGATACGGCAGCTATTTATAAAAATGAAGAAAGCATTGGTCGTGCTATTCAAGATAGTGGCGTTCCGCGTGAGGAAATTTTTGTAACCAGTAAACTCTGGAATACAAATCACAACTATGAGCAAGCTCGTCAGGCTTTTGAAGAGTCTTTAGAGAAGCTGGGCTTGGGATATTTGGATTTGTATTTGATTCATTGGCCAAATCCAAAACCACTCAGAGAAAATAACCACTGGAAAATCCGAAATTCAGAAGTTTGGAGAGCGATGGAGGATCTTTACCTAGAAGGCAAAATCCGTGCTATTGGTGTTAGTAATTTTCTTCCCCATCATTTGGATGCCTTGCTTGAAACAGCAAAAATTCTTCCAGCGGTCAATCAAGTTCGTTTGGCGCCAGGTGTGTATCAAGAGGAAGTCGTAGATTACTGTCGAGAAAAAGGAATTTTATTGGAAGCTTGGGGACCTTTTGGTCAGGGAGAACTGTTTGATAGCAAGCAAGTGCAAGAAATAGCTGAAAATCACGGAAAGACTGTTGCTCAAATAGCCTTGGCCTGGAGCTTGGCAGAAGGATTTTTACCCCTTCCAAAATCTGTCACAGCATCTCGTATTCAGGCTAATCTTGATTGTTTTGAAATTGAACTGAGTCATGAGGAGAGAGAAACTTTAAAAATAATTGCTGTTCAGTCTGGTGCTCCACGAGTTGATGATATGGATTTCTAGAAAATCATAAAAAGAATTGTACATTGTTCCAATTTTTGATATAATAGTCTGCAGGAGAGAAAGTCTTATGGCGTTCTTCAAGCGAGCTTGGGATAGTGGGAGCCAAGTAGGGCAAAATAAAGAACTGGCGCTTTCTGTAGTATTTTCAAAAACAATGAAGTAATAAATTAGGGTGGAACCGCGTTTCTGACGCCCCTAGTCGCAAGGCTTGGGTGTTGAAATTCGGTTCTTTTTGAATTCGTCTAATGCCTAAGTAGAAAGGAGCATAATGCTTAAAGGATCTTGTTTATGTAAAGCAGTGACCTACACTCTAGATGAGGAATTATCGGAATTAGTTTTTTGTCATTGCTCATTTTGTCGGAAAGCAACTGCGTCTGCCTATACAGTTAATGCTAAAGTTAGCAGTGAAAAGCTAGTATTGCATGGAAAAGAAAAGCTTGTTTCCTATAGTTCTTCTCCAGGAAAACAGCGTTATTACTGCCAGAACTGTCATAGTCAAATTTTCACTGTTCAAGAAAATATACCAGAAGTCTGTGCTTTGAAATTAGGTACAATAGATGAAAGCGATCAGAATTTACAAACTGTTCCTAAACGTCATATTTTTCAGGACCCAGCCTTTTCTTGGTTGCTTGAAAAATAAATCTAAGAAGATAATATAAATTAAAGGAGTATTCAATGTCTAAGAAATTAACATTTCAAGAAATTATTTTGACTTTGCAACAATTTTGGAATGACCAAGGTTGTATGCTTATGCAGGCTTATGATAATGAAAAAGGTGCGGGAACAATGAGTCCTTACACTTTCCTTCGCGCTATCGGACCTGAGCCATGGAATGCGGCTTATGTAGAGCCATCACGTCGTCCTGCTGACGGTCGTTACGGAGAAAATCCTAACCGTCTTTACCAACACCACCAATTCCAGGTGGTCATGAAGCCATCTCCATCAAACATCCAAGAACTTTACCTTGAGTCTTTGGAAAAATTGGGAATCAATCCTTTGGAGCACGACATCCGTTTTGTTGAGGATAACTGGGAAAACCCATCAACTGGTTCAGCTGGTCTTGGTTGGGAAGTTTGGCTTGACGGTATGGAAATCACTCAGTTCACTTATTTCCAACAAGTCGGTGGATTGGCAACTGGCCCTGTGACTGCGGAAGTTACCTATGGTTTAGAGCGTTTGGCTTCTTACATTCAAGAAGTAGACTCTGTCTATGATATCGAATGGGCTGATGGTGTAAAATACGGAGAAATCTTCATCCAGCCTGAGTACGAACACTCAAAATATTCATTTGAAATTTCGGATCAAGAAATGTTGCTTGAAAACTTTGATAAGTTTGAAAAAGAAGCTGGTCGTGCTTTGGAAGAAGGTTTGGTTCACCCCGCCTATGACTATGTTCTCAAATGTTCACATACCTTTAACCTGCTTGATGCGCGTGGTGCCGTATCTGTAACCGAACGCGCAGGCTATATCGCCCGTATCCGTAACTTGGCCCGTGTCGTAGCTAAAACCTTTGTCGCAGAACGCAAACGCCTAGGCTACCCGCTTTTGGATGAAGCAACACGAGCTAAACTCCTAGCAGAAGACGCAGAATAAAGAAAGTGACAAATTACGAAAATGGGCGAACAGTGTGAGCCCTGAACCAGTTGCCGCAGTGATGAAGGTATCCTTAGTGAAGCTAAGGATACTAGGCAAAATTGGAGACTTTTGGCTCCAATTTTAGCAATGAAACAACGAAGTTGATTGCTTGCGTGCCAATCACATAAGGCAAACTGGAAAATAAAAAGATATTTTTCGGAGAAAAAACATGACAAAAAACTTATTAGTAGAACTCGGTCTTGAAGAATTACCAGCCTATGTTGTCACACCAAGTGAAAAACAACTAGGCGAAAAAATGGCAGCTTTCCTCAAGGAAAACCGCCTGTCTTTTGAAGCTGTTCAAACCTTCTCAACACCACGTCGTTTGGCTGTTCGTGTGACTGGTCTTGCAGACAAACAGTCTGATTTGACAGAAGATTTCAAGGGACCAGCAAAGAAAATTGCCTTGGATGGTGATGGAAACTTCACAAAAGCAGCTCAAGGATTTGTTCGTGGAAAAGGATTGACTGTTGAAGATATCGAATTTCGTGAAATCAAGGGTGAAGAATATGTCTATGTCACTAAGGAAGAAATTGGTCAAGCAGTTGAAGCCATTGTTCCTGGTGTTGTAGATGTCTTGAAGTCCTTGACTTTCCCTGTCAGCATGCACTGGGCTAACAATGCCTTTGAATACATCCGTCCTGTTCACACTTTAACTGTTCTTTTAGACGAAGAAGAGTTTGATTTGGATTTCCTTGATATCAAGGGAGGTCGTGTGAGCCGTGGTCATCGTTTCTTGGGGAAAGAAACCAAAATTCAGTCAGCATTGAGCTACGAAGAAGACCTTCGTAAGCAGTTTGTAATCGCGGATCCTCGTGAACGTGAGCAAATGATTGTTGACCAAATCAAAGCAATCGAAACTGAGCATGGTGTACGTATCGAAATTGATGCTGATTTGCTGAATGAAGTCTTGAACTTGGTTGAATACCCAACTGCCTTTATGGGAAGTTTTGATGCCAAATACCTTGAAGTTCCAGAAGAAGTTTTGGTGACTTCAATGAAAGAACACCAACGTTACTTTGTTGTTCGTGATCAAGACGGTAAACTCTTGCCAAACTTCATTTCTGTTCGTAACGGAAACGCAGAGTATTTGGAAAATGTCATTAAAGGAAATGAAAAAGTCTTAGTAGCTCGCTTAGAAGACGGTGAATTCTTCTGGCGTGAAGACCAAAAATTGGTGATTTCAGACCTTGTTGAAAAATTAAACAATGTCACCTTCCATGAGAAGATTGGTTCCCTTCGTGAACACATGATTCGTACGGGTCAGATTGCTATTCTCTTGGCAGAAAAAGCAGGCTTGTCAGCGGATGAAACGATTGACTTAGCCCGTGCAGCAGCCATTTACAAGTTTGACTTGTTGACAGGTATGGTTGGTGAGTTTGACGAGCTCCAAGGAATTATGGGTGAGAAATATGCCCTTCTTGCTGGGGAAACTCCAGCGGTGGCAGCTGCTATTCGTGAACACTACATGCCTACTTCAGCTGAAGGAGAACTTCCAGAGAGCAAGGTCGGCGCAGTGCTTGCCATTGCAGACAAATTGGATACGATTTTGAGCTTCTTCTCAGTAGGTTTGATTCCATCAGGGTCTAATGACCCTTATGCTCTTCGTCGTGCAACTCAAGGTGTGGTTCGTATCTTGGATGCCTTTGGTTGGCACATTGCTATGGATGAGCTGATTGATAGCCTTTATGATCTAACATTTGACAGCTTGACTTATGAAAATAAGACAGAGGTTATTGACTTTATCAAGGCTCGTGTTGATAAGATGATGGGTTCTACTCCAAAAGATATCAAGGAAGCCATTCTTGCAGGATCGAACTTTGTTGTGGCGGATATGTTGGAAGCTGCAAGTGCTCTCGTAGAAGCAAGCAAGGAAGAAGACTTCAAACCATCTGTTGAATCACTTTCTCGTGCCTTTAACTTGGCTGAGAAAGCAGAAGGAGTTGCTACAGTTGATTCAGCTCTCTTTGAGAATGAAGAAGAGAAAGCTTTAGCAGAAGCAGTAGAATCACTCGTTTTGTCAGGGACTGCCAGTCAGCAATTGAAACAGCTCTTTGCGCTTAGTCCAGTTATTGATGCTTTCTTTGAAAATACTATGGTTATGGCCGAAGATCAGGCTGTCCGTCAAAATCGTTTGGCTATCTTGTCTCATTTAACTCAAAAAGCAGCTAAACTTGCACGTTTTAACCAAATCAATACCAAATAAAATCTGTTAAACGGATTAAATCCTATCATAAAGGAGAGAAACATGGATCCTAAAAAAATTGATCGTATTAACGAGCTTGCCAAAAAGAAAAAAACAGAAGGCTTGACCCCAGAAGAAAAAGTAGAACAAGCCAAACTACGTGAAGAGTATATTGAAGGATATCGTCGCACTGTTCGTCACCACATCGAAGGGATCAAAATTGTGGACGAAGAAGGAAATGATGTTACACCAGAGAAACTACGTCAAGTCCAACGTGAAAAAGGATTACATGGTCGTAGTCTCGATGACCCAAATTCATAATAAATATTCTTTCTTTTAATAAGGATAGATAAAATAATAACCAAAAGACTAGCAGTTTTTGTCTGCTAGTCTTTTGTCACTTAAAAAGGAACCAATATGGTTCCCAAAACTATTATTAGTTACTTGCGCCAGATGTAGCGTCTGCGCCACCACCGTGGCCTCCAGCATCACCTGCATCAGAAGCTCCAGATGTAGCATCTGCACTGCCATGTCCTCCAGCAGGAGCTGCAGCATTTCCACCGACTAGACGTTGACCAGTCGTATTGAGGTACCAGTCAAGCCATGGTTGGAAATTAAAGATAATCTCATTAATTCCAGCATATGAACCATCTGGATAGTACATTGCTTGGTAATTATGGGTATTAATAACACCTTCAGGTGTTCCCGGCACAATTGTACGGACATATTCTTGATCCCCGTTACGCAATACGCCGACAACCCATTCAACGTTTTTCATTCTAGAATCTGGCAATGTACCGTGTACTGTTCCTAATCTATTTCCTGATTGAGCACGGACACGTTTACCAAACATTGTATCTGGGTCTTGGTGTGCGTTATTAAAGTACAAGAATTGATTATTATCATCTGCAAATGTCAATTCAAATGGCATTGCTTTCAAGAACATGTCAAGTTGGTTAACTGTCAAGATACCGTGGTCTAATTTAACGTAAGTATCTCCAGAAACAGCTCCAACAAGTTCAGCAGCTTTTTCTACCCATTCAGGATCATCTGGATCAACACCTTGGATGGTAGTTGCAATTGAATTTGTACAATATAAATCTTCTGGCTCAATTGGTTTTGGTTTTTTCAATTTTGAAACGACTCCCACATATTTTACAAAGTTGTCCAAGCATGTTTCAAGGAAATTAACAGTTCCTTCATTCGTGATATTTCCATTAACATCAAAAGCTTCTTTAGCTTTACCAAGAAGGAATTCATTTCCTGGAAGAGTGTAGGCATTGACACCTGGAGCGTCAAGAATCTTACGAAGGTGAACTTGGGCACGAGAAGTACCTTGGTCGTAGTAAGAAGCACCCACAATCATGACTGGTTTGTTTTCAAATGGATGAACCTCGTATGAAAGCCATTCAAGAACTGATTTAAGAGAAGCTGAGATTGTGTGGTTGTGCTCAGGAGTAGCAATAATGACACCATCAGCACGCGTAATTCTGTTATACAAGAGACGCAATTGGAAGCTTTCGTCCCATTTTTCGTCTTGGTTGAACATTGGAACTTCATCAATTTCGAGAACTTCTAATTCAAATTTGAGTTTGAAGTGACGACGGATGAATTCCAAGAGTTTACGGTTATATGATTGATCGTAGTTTGATCCTACAAGTCCAACAAATTTCATTCTTTTTGGTCTCCTATCTTACAAATTTTCCCAGTCAAAGTCTTCAGCATCTTTGCGAAGTAGGGCTTGTGCGTTGCGCAATTTTTCTGTAATTTTTACAAAGATACGGAAGTCGTCAAAAGTGGCATCCAATTTTTTAATAACATCAAGGTCAACCAAGTCGCCACTTGGGTTAAAGGCTTGAAGAGAGTGTGAAAGCAAGAATTCATCAGGAAGGACACTTGCTTTGATTTCTGGTGCGTTTAAGATTTGACGAAGTTGTAATTGAGCGCGTGATGAACCAAGTGTACCGTAAGAAGCACCTGTAATCATGATTGGTTTGTTCAAGAGTGGGTAAATACCATATGACAACCAAGCAAGAGCGCTCATCAAAACAGCTGGAATAGAGTGATCATATTCAGGAGTACCGATAATAACACCGTCTGCTTCTTCAATTTTAGCAGCAATTTCCAGAATTTCAGCAGGTACTTGCTTGTCAGCTGGTTTGTTGAAGACAGGGATGTCCTTGATTTCAACAAGTTCAATTTCAGCTTTGTCAGCAAAGTGTTTTTGCATGTATTGAAGCAATTGACGGTTTGTAGAACGTTTTGAATTTGTTCCAACAATAGCAATAAGTTTTAACATGAGATTTCCTTTCTCTTTTTACATAATACGATTTTAAAACTCCATTGAAACAGTTGTTTCTATAGAGTAGGAATTCCTGACGAACAACTTAGGTGACCTTCCTTATCAATCAGAATCGCTTCAATCCCCTCCAAACTTTCGACTTGCCAAAGGATAGAAGCAGGTCTTTCTCCAAAGAGTCGAGTTGTCCAGATTTCACCATCGACTGATTTATCAGAGATGATTGTGAGACTAGCAAGTTCCGTTTCAACAGGATACCCTGTTTGGCTGTCAAAAATGTGATGGTAATCCTTTCCATCGACTATCAGGTGACGTTCATAAATGCCTGAAGTCACGACAGATTTATTGACAGCAGGAATGGTCATTAAGTGATTGCCCCTCGGATTGGCTGGGTCTTGAATCCCGATTTGCCAAGGTTGATTATCTCTTGCCTGATTTTTTCCAATGGTCAGGATATTTCCTCCTAGATTAATCAAGGCAGAAGTCACTCCCTCTTCTCTCAGAAATTGGGCAACCTTATCCGCACTATAACCCTTGGCTAAACAACCTAGGTCTATCTTCATTCCTTTCTGTTTTAGAAACACAGTAGAAGTGGAAGAATCTAACTCGATATAATGAGGATTGATTAAAGGGAGAACCTCTTCAATTTCCTGAGGTTGGGCAATTTTGGCATCTGAAAAACCGATACGCCAGGTTTGAATCAAGGGACCGATACTGATGTTGAGATGGCTAGAGGGCGCTAGGCTATGCTCTAAACCAAGTGAAATCAGTTCAAACAGGTCTGGATGAACCTTAACTGAAGTTATTCCAGCTTGATGATTGATTTCCATCAACTCAGATTCTTGACTATTGGCATTGAAGCGGTATTCGAGCTCTCTGAGTAAATCAAAGGATTTTTGGAGCAAGCTATCGGCTCGCTCATCCACTAATGAAATAGTGATAGTTGTTCCCATTAGCCGTTCAGAATGTGAGCTAAGAGGCACGCTACCAACTCCTTTCTCTTATGAAAAGAAGGTTGAAATATAGTAAATTTATGAAAAATGAACCCCTTACATTTTCTTTCCATGATACTAGCATACCATAAAGTCAGCGTTTTCACAAATAAAATTTGTAAAGATGTCAAGAAATATGCTCAGGAAATGAAGAAAAATTGCAAGAATCCGTGTTAAGATACAGAGTATTTACAATTTTTTACAAAAAAATAGGAAAAATTAGCCAAACTCTTGTAAACGCTAACAGTAAATGTTATACTAGTAGGGTAAATTTAGAATGAAGGTAGGAATTTTTCTATGAGTAAAATCGTTGTAGTCGGTGCTAACCACGCTGGTACAGCATGTATTAATACTATGTTGGATAATTTTGGTAATGAGAACGAAATCGTTGTATTCGATCAAAACTCTAACATCTCTTTCCTAGGATGTGGAATGGCCCTTTGGATCGGTGAACAAATTGACGGTGCTGAAGGCTTGTTCTATTCTGATAAAGAAAAATTGGAAGCTAAAGGTGCTAAGGTATACATGAATTCACCAGTTCTTTCAATCGACTATGATAACAAAGTAGTTACAGCAGAAGTTGAAGGGAAAGAGCACAAAGAATCATACGATAAATTGATTTTCGCTACAGGTTCTACACCAATCTTGCCACCAATCGAAGGTGTTGAAATTGTTAAAGGAAACCGTGAATTTAAAGCAACTCTTGAAAATGTACAATTCGTTAAATTGTACCAAAATGCTGAAGAAGTGATTCATAAATTGGCTGACAAGAGCCAACACCTTGACCGTATCGCCGTTGTTGGTGGTGGATACATCGGTGTTGAACTTGCTGAAGCCTTTGAACGTCTTGGAAAAGAAGTTGTCCTTGTTGATATCGTTGATACTGTCTTGAACGGTTACTATGACAAAGACTTCACACAAATGATGGCGAAGAACTTGGAAGACCACAACATCCGCTTGGCTCTTGGTCAAACTGTTAAAGCAATTGAGGGTGACGGTAAAGTTGAACGCTTGATTACTGATAAAGAAACTTTCGATGTGGATATGGTTATCCTTGCAGTTGGTTTCCGTCCAAACACAGCCCTTGCTGATGGAAAAATTGAACTCTTCCGTAACGGTGCCTTCCTTGTAGACAAGAAACAAGAAACATCTATCCCAGGCGTTTACGCAGTAGGTGACTGTGCGACTGTTTATGACAACGCTCGTAAAGACACTAGCTACATCGCTCTTGCTTCAAACGCTGTTCGTACTGGTATCGTTGGTGCATATAACGCATGTGGACATGAATTGGAAGGAATCGGTGTTCAAGGATCAAACGGTATCTCTATCTACGGTCTTCATATGGTTTCAACTGGTTTGACTCTTGAAAAAGCTAAAGCTGCTGGTTACAATGCAACTGAAACAGGCTTTAACGATCTTCAAAAACCAGAATTCATGAAACATGATAACCATGAAGTAGCCATCAAGATTGTCTTTGACAAAGATAGCCGTGAAATTCTTGGTGCACAAATGGTTTCACGCGATTCTGCAATCAGCATGGGAATCCACATGTTCTCACTTGCTATCCAAGAACATGTGACAATTGATAAATTGGCATTAACAGACCTATTCTTCTTGCCACACTTCAACAAACCATACAACTACATCACAATGGCTGCACTTACAGCTGAAAAATAAAATTTGATGAGCTATCTGGCCTTAAGTTAAGGTCAGATAGTTTTTTAGTTATACTCTTCGAAAATCTCTTCAAACCACGTCAGCTTCGCCTTACCGTAGATATATGTAACTGACTTCGTCAGTCTTATCTACAACCTCAAAGCAGTGCTTTGAGCAACCTGCGGCTAGCTTCTTAGTTTGCTCTTTGATTTTCATTGAGTATTAATCTGTCCCCAAACAATTATCCTTTTTTTATCTTGTGATTCCTCCAAATCTGACTTAAAATGAAATGGTAGCTACCAATACAAATGATGAGGATTAAGAAATGACTGAAAATAGATATGAATTAAATAAAAACTTGGCACAGATGCTCAAAGGTGGGGTTATCATGGATGTTCAGAATCCTGAACAGGCCCGTATCGCAGAGGCTGCTGGTGCGGCAGCTGTTATGGCCTTGGAGCGGATTCCAGCTGATATTCGTGCAGCTGGTGGAGTTTCCCGTATGAGTGATCCAAAGATGATTAAGGAAATCCAAGAAGCGGTTAGTATTCCTGTAATGGCTAAGGTCAGAATCGGGCATTTTGTTGAAGCTCAGATTTTAGAGGCTATTGAGATTGACTATATCGACGAGAGCGAAGTTCTATCTCCAGCAGACGACCGTTTCCATGTGGACAAGAAAGAATTCCAAGTTCCTTTTGTTTGTGGTGCCAAAGACTTGGGTGAAGCCTTGCGTCGTATCGCTGAGGGTGCTTCTATGATTCGTACAAAAGGAGAACCGGGTACAGGGGATATCATTCAAGCTGTTCGCCATATGCGTATGATGAATCAGGAAATTCGCCGCATTCAAAACCTACGTGAGGACGAGCTCTATGTGGCTGCTAAGGACTTGCAAGTCCCTATTGAATTGGTTCAGTATGTCCATGAACATGGAAAATTGCCAGTTGTAAACTTTGCAGCTGGAGGTGTTGCAACGCCAGCAGATGCGGCATTGATGATGCAACTGGGGGCAGAAGGTGTTTTTGTTGGATCAGGTATTTTCAAGTCAGGAGATCCTGTTAAACGAGCAAGTGCTATTGTTAAGGCCGTAACCAACTACCAAAATCCTCAAATTCTGGCTCAAATCTCTGAAGACCTAGGGGAAGCCATGGTTGGTATCAATGAGAATGAAATTCAAATTCTCATGGCTGAGCGAGGAAAATAGATGAAAATTGGAATATTAGCTTTGCAAGGTGCCTTTGCAGAACATGCAAAAGTGCTAGATAAATTAGGAGTCGAGAGTGTTGAAATCAGAAATTTAGAGGATTTTCAGAAACATCAGAGTGACTTGTCCGGTTTGATTTTGCCTGGCGGTGAGTCTACAACCATGGGCAAGCTCTTACGAGACCAGAACATGCTGCTTCCCATCCGAGAAGCCATTCTATCTGGATTACCAGTCTTTGGAACCTGTGCGGGCTTAATTTTGCTGGCTAAGGAAATCACTTCTCAGGAAGAAAGTCATCTTGGAACCATGGATATAGTGGTTGAGCGCAATGCCTATGGACGCCAACTAGGAAGTTTTTATACAGAAGCAGAATGTAAGGGAGTCGGTCAGATTCCAATGACCTTTATCCGTGGTCCAATTATCAGCAGTGTTGGAGAGGGTGTAGAAATTCTAGCAACAGTGAACGATCAAATTGTTGCAGCCCAAGAAAAAAATATGTTGGTAACCTCTTTTCATCCAGAATTGACTGATGATGTGCGCTTTCACCAGTACTTTATTAATATGTGTAAAGAAAAAAGTTGAGATTGAATTTCTCAACTTTTTTACATGAAATAAACAATGGCAATGTACTGGAGGGCAGATGCTGCTAGGATAAAGAGATGCCAAATCATGTGGAAATAAGGTTTTTTCTTGGCGTAAAATCCAGCTCCAACTGTATAAGAGAGTCCGCCAGTTACCATGAGACTCCAGAAAATTGGCGTTGTTTGACTGATAATGGCAGGAATGATAGCCAGAACCAACCAGCCCATAATCAGGTAAAGGGCAAGGCTGAATCTTTCATTGACCTTTTTGGCAAAGATTTTATAGAGAATACCAAAGATGGTCGTTCCCCATTGGATGGCAATAATCAGATAGCCAAACCAGTTATTCATTAAGGTCAAGACGACGGGCGTGTATGAGCCTGCAATAGCAACATAAATCATAGAATGGTCAATAATTCTCAAGACGTATTTATGGGTCGAACCATAGGCCATAGAGTGATAAATGGTGGATGATAGAAACATGAGAAAGAGACTAATAACGAAAATGGAAACGCCGATAGAGGATAAAAATCCGTGTGCCTCATAACTATAGGTGGATGAAATAGGCAGTAAGATGAGCATGATGATTGCACCCACAGCATGGGTCACACTATTAGCAATCTCCTCTCCAAAACTGAGTTGTTTGCTGAGTTTAAGACTGGTGTTCATTGGATTACCTCCTCTTCAGTATGATGGATTAAGTCTAGAGTTTGATGATAGAGTTTAACGGTTTGGCAGCTGGTTTGGATGATAGGGTTAGCTGGGTCAATTCCTTGGTTCATGTAGTCAACAAAAGCATCGTAGAGTTGCTCTGAACTTGCTTGACTTTGGAGAGTATTAAGTGTCTGAGCTATTTCTTGAATAGAAAATACAGACTTGAGGGTTGTGATAGCAATCAAACGGGCAATCTGTTGGCGTTGGTATTTTTTCTTGTCAGGCTTTGTCAGGTAACCATGTTTGACATAATTGTTGACCATGGATGCTGTTAGGCCCTTGTCTTTTTCAGGAGAGGTAGGGGCGCAGACCTGATTGACATAGAGCAAAACCTGGTCCAGATAGAGGTCAATGTTTGGAATTTCTGCCCATTTGGGGTAGGAAAAGGTAGTTTTCATTTTCAACTCCTTTTTATCTAGTTTTAATAACTAGATTATAAAATAATAAAAAAAGAAAGTCAAGTTTTAACTGCTTGTAGAAAGACTTAAATTATGCTATGATGGGAGAAACTAGTCAGAAATGAGGAGAAAAGATGGAGATTCGTTTAGCTTTTCCAAATGAAGTAGATGCCATCATGCAAGTGATGGAGGATGCTAAAAAATGTTTAGCGGGTGCTGGTAGTGACCAGTGGCAAAATGGTTATCCAAATGCTGATATTATTATTGAGGATATTATCTCAGGTCAAGCCTACGTAGCCTTGGAAGAGGGAGAACTACTAGCTTATGCATCTGTGACCAAGAGTCCAGAGGCAGCCTATGAAGCCATTTATGAAGGAAAATGGCAAGCTGGAGAGTCAGAGTACCTAGTCTTTCACCGTATTGCTGTGGCAGCAGATGTCCAGGGACAGGGAGTTGCTCAGACTTTCCTAGAAGGCTTGATTGAAGGATTTGATTACCTAGATTTTCGCTCAGATACGCATGTTGCAAACAAGGCTATGCAACATATTTTTGAAAAACTCGGATTTAAACAGGTTGGTAAGGTTCCAGTTGATGGCGAACGCTTGGCCTATCAAAAATTGAAGAAATAATGCAAAAGAAGTACGTAAAAATGCACTACTTTTCGCCAATAGGAACCTTGTCTTTGGTTGCCGACGAGCAATATCTGTATGGCATTTGGGTGCAGGAGCAGAAGCATTTTGAGAGGGGACTAGGAGATGAAAGGATAGAAGAAGTTGTTAGTCATCCCATTTTAGACCCAGTTATTGCTTGCTTAGATGATTACTTTAAAGGCAAGCCTCAGGATTTATCCAACTTGCCCTTGGCTCCAATCGGAACAGATTTTGAAAAGAGAGTTTGGTCCTATTTACAGGGAATTCCTTATGGTCAGACAGTGACCTATGGACAAATAGCCCAAGACCTGCAAGTAGATTCTGCTCAAGCAATTGGTGGGGCAGTGGGACGCAATCCTTGGTCTATCCTAGTACCTTGTCATCGTGTGCTAGGAGCAGGCAAGCGTCTGACAGGGTATGCTGCAGGAGTGGAAAAGAAAGCTTGGCTCTTGGAGCATGAAGGCGCAGATTTTAAAGATATAAAATAGAAAGTGAAACATATGTTAGAATTTATCGAATACCCAAAATGTTCAACTTGTAAAAAAGCAAAACAAGAATTAAATCAATTAGGTGTGGACTACAAAGCTGTTCACATCGTAGAAGAAACACCTAGCCAAGAAGTCATTTTAAACTGGCTAGAGACCTCAGGTTTCGAGTTGAAGCAATTTTTCAACACCAGTGGGATCAAATACCGTGAATTAGGGCTGAAAGATAAGGTAGGAAGTCTGTCAAACCAAGAAGCAGCTGAGTTGCTAGCAAGTGACGGTATGTTGTTAAAACGGCCAATTTTAGTAGAAAATGGAACTGTTAAGCAAATCGGTTATCGAAAAACTTATGAAGAATTGGGATTGAAATAGTTTTTATCTATCTCTTTGATAGATAAAATATATAACCTCCCTGTTTCAAAGTATGATAAACTAGTAGGTAGACAAAGTCTGTATCTGACCGTAGCAAATAATTTCATTGACGGCAGAAGTATGGTAGAATGAATCATTATCAGGAGAGGATGTTTTTATGAATGTTACAACGATTTTAGCATCAGATTGGTACCAAAACTTGATGCAATTGATTCCGGATGGCAAGCTTTTTAGCTTGCGTTCGGTCTTTGATGGAATTCCAAGAATTGTCCAACAACTTCCAACAACGATTATGTTGACAATTGGTGGTGCTCTTTTTGGCTTGGTTTTGGCACTTCTTTTTGCCATTGTGAAAATCAATCGTGTCAAAATTTTATATCCCTTGCAGGCCTTCTTTGTTAGTTTCTTAAAAGGGACACCGATTTTGGTGCAACTCATGTTGACCTACTACGGAATTCCTTTGGCTTTGAAAGCTCTCAATCAGCAATGGGGAACTGGTTTCAATATCAATGCGATTCCAGCCGCTGCTTTTGCGATTGTCGCCTTTGCTTTCAATGAAGCAGCTTATGCGAGTGAAACCATTCGTGCAGCGATTCTCTCAGTTAATCCTGGTGAGATTGAGGCGGCACGCAGTCTGGGGATGACCCGAGCGCAAGTTTATCGTCGAGTGATTATTCCAAATGCAGCAGTTGTGGCGACTCCAACCTTAATCAATTCCCTAATCGGCTTGACCAAGGGAACTTCCCTAGCCTTTAGTGCGGGTGTTGTGGAAGTCTTTGCCCAAGCTCAGATTTTGGGTGGAGCTGATTACCGCTACTTTGAACGCTTTATCTCCGTTGCCCTTGTTTATTGGGTAGTCAATATCGGAATTGAAAGCCTTGGTCGTTTCATCGAGAGAAAAATGGCTATTTCTGCACCCGATACAGTGCAAACAGATGTGAAAGGAGACCTTCGTTAATGATTAAGATTTCGAATTTAAGCAAATCCTTTTCAGGACAGACTGTCTTGGATCATCTGAACTTGGATATTCAAAAAGGGGAAGTTGTAGCCTTGATTGGTTCTTCAGGAGCTGGAAAATCAACCTTCCTTCGTAGTCTCAATTATCTTGAAACACCTGACAGTGGCTCTATTCAGATTGATGATTTCTCAGTTGATTTTTCTAAAATCACTCAAGAAGAAATCCTTGCCCTACGCCGTAAGTTGTCTATGGTTTTCCAACAGTTTAATTTGTTTGAACGCCGAACAGCACTTGATAATGTGAAAGAAGGCTTGGTTGTTGTCAAGAAATTATCCGACCAAGAAGCAACCAAGATTGCCAAGGAAGAGTTGGCTAAGGTTGGGCTTTCAGACCGTGAAAACCATTATCCTCGCCATTTATCAGGTGGACAGAAGCAACGGGTTGCCCTAGCGCGTGCACTTGCGATGAAACCAGATGTCTTGCTCTTAGACGAACCAACTTCAGCCCTTGATCCAGAATTGGTCGGCGAAGTAGAAAAGTCTATTGCAGATGCTGCTAAGTCAGGTCAAACCATGATTTTGGTTAGTCATGACATGTCCTTTGTAGCTCAAGTTGCGGATAAGATTCTCTTCCTAGATAAGGGGAAAATCATTGAGTCTGGAACACCGGATGAGATTATCCACCATCCTAAAGAAGAGCGAACAAAAGAATTCTTCGCTAGTTACAAACGGACTTATATTTGATATAATAGATAAAGAAAAACTCAGTTAGCTGGACTAGCTGAGTTTACTCTTTAAAAAAGATAGAAATGAGAGAAATCATGCTACTGCAACTATTTTCTTTATATTTCGAGAGTTTGATCTTGACCACCATCCTCGTCCTGATTTTTTTAGGGATTTGGATTGGACTGAGAGCCATGTCGGGAGTTGATAAGACAGCCAAGGCTCGCCAAGCCCATCTCTATGATATGATTATGATTGGTGTTTTGGTTGTTCCAGTATTATCCTTTGCGGTTATGAGTTTAATTCTTGTTTTCAAGGCATAATCCTTGCGTGATTGACAAGAAAGAGTTAGAATAAAGATAATTACAACAAGAAAGAAGGAAACTATATGTACGATACTATTATTATCGGTGCTGGACCTGCAGGTATGACTGCAGCCTTGTATGCTGCTCGAAGCAATCTGAAAGTAGCCTTGATTGAAGGTGGTCTGCCAGGTGGTCAGATGAATAATACATCTGATATTGAAAATTACCCTGGATACGCTAATATTAGTGGGCCAGAATTGGCAGAAAAGATGTTTGAACCGCTTGAAAATCTTGGTGTTGAGCACATTTATGGTTATGTTGAAAATGTCGAAGACCATGGTGATTTTAAGAAAGTGATGACTGATGACCAAACATATGAAACTCGTACCGTTATCGTAGCGACTGGCTCTAAACACCGTCCTTTGGGAGTACCTGGAGAAGAAGAACTGAACAGTCGTGGTGTTTCTTACTGTGCCGTGTGTGATGGTGCTTTCTTCCGTGACCAAGATTTGTTGGTAGTTGGTGGCGGAGATTCAGCTGTCGAAGAAGCCCTCTTCTTGACTCGTTTTGCTAAGACTGTTACCATTGTTCACCGTCGTGACCAACTTCGTGCCCAAAAGGTTTTACAAGACCGCGCCTTTGCGAATGAGAAAATCAGCTTTATCTGGGATTCTGTAGTGAAGGAAATCAAGGGTGAAAACAGAGTAGAATCTGTCGTTTTTGAAAATGTGAAAACAGGTCAAGTGACAGAACAAGCCTTCGGTGGTGTCTTTATCTATGTTGGATTGGATCCTCTTAGCGATTTTGTTAAAGAATTGAATATCCAAGATCAGGCAGGTTGGATTGTGACAGATAACCACATGAAAACTGCAGTTGACGGTATCTTTGCAGTTGGAGATGTTCGCCAGAAAGACCTTCGTCAAGTGACAACAGCAGTTGGAGATGGAGCTATCGCTGGTCAAGAAGCTTATAAATTTATCACAGAACATAGTTAATACACTTCTAAAATCTCTTCAAACCACGTTAGCTTCGCTTTACCGTAGGTATGGGTACTGACTTCGTCAGTTCTATCCACAACTTCAAAACAGTGTTTTGAGCTGACTTCGTCAGTCTTATCTACAACCTCAAAGCAGTGCTTTGAGCTGTCTACAGCTAGCTTCCTAGTTTGCTCTTTGATTTTCATTGAGTATAATCATAAAAAGTTTCCAATCAGATGACTGGAAACTTTTTTATAGTCTATTTCGAAAAACTTCGTACATGAGGATGGCTGCAGCAACACTGGCATTGAGACTTTGAACATGTCCATTCATAGGAATGGTAATCATCTCATCAACTTGTTTTTTGATGTTGCTAGAGATGCCTTTTCCTTCATTTCCGATGATGAGGGCGATTTTCCCTTTTGTATTCCACTTGTGGCAAGGAGTCCCATTCATATCTGTTCCAAAGGTCCAGAAGCCTTCATCCTTGAGTTTGTCTAGAGTTTGGCTTAGATTGGTTACTCGGGCAATTGGAACATGCTCAATAGCACCTGTGGCTGTTTTAGCAACGACAGGAGTAACTCCGACAGCACGGTGCTTGGGAATGATGACTCCTGAAACATTGGTCGCATCAGCGGTTCTTAAGATGGAGCCTAAGTTGTGAGGATCAGTTAACCCGTCCAGAATCAATAGCAAAGGATTTTCTTCTTGGCGTGTTTTGGCAAGGATTTGGTCCAGCTCACTATAGGCAAATTCGGACACTCGTAGAACAAAACCTTGGTGGACAGCACCTTCAGTCATCTCAGAGAGGGATTTTTTTGAGGTCCAAGAAATGGATACCTTTTTTTCTGTAGCTAGTTCCTTGACTTTTTCAACATTCTTACCTCGTAGGTCTTCTTGGAGGTAGAGTTTGTTTCCAGTATTTGCAAGGAGGGCTTCGGTAACGGCGTGGATGCCATAGACAATATCATTTGTTTTCATGCCTCTATTATAACACAAAACCCCGTCTTGCAACGGGATTTTCTTTATTCTAGAATTAGTAAACCATCTTTAACTGCAAATGGGTCTTTTTCATTGATACGATCGTAAAACATGATACCGTTAATGTGGTCAATTTCATGCTGAACAACGATGGAGTTGTAGCCTTTGAGCTTGATACGGTGTTTTTCTCCATCCTTGTCAAAGTAGTCAACCGTAACGCGAGCATGGCGGACTACATAGCCAGGTACGTTGCGATCAACAGACAGACAACCTTCTCCTTCACCAAGAGCAGCGTCTTGAACTGAGTGAGAGACGATTTTTGGATTGTACATAATAGCTTGCAAGTCGTAAGCTTCCTGTGGGGTTTCGCCTTCTTCGACAATGTTTGGCACCAAAACAGCGATAATACGTTTTGAGATATCTAATTGAGGAGCAGCAAGTCCAACCCCACCTCGGAGCCCCATTTTCTCAGCCATGACAGGATCTTGGGAATGTTTCAGGAATTGCATCATCTTTTCGCCAAGAATGATTTCCTGGTCAGACAAGGGGAAAGTAACTTCCTCAGCAACCGCGCGTAGAGTTGGGTTTCCCTCGCGGATAATATCGTTCATATCAATTAAATGAGCAGCTTTTGTAATACGTTCTATTGCAGACATTTTCTCTCCTTTCATTACCTCTACATGATATCACAAAATGACAAGGATTGAAAGCATTACGGCATTGAGCTTTTATAGAAAATGCCTAGTAGGTTCGATTCAATTGTGAAAGAATTACTTATCTGTGATATAATAAAAAGAAAAGGCTTGCATTAGAAAGTAGGGAGAATGAAGATGCAAAGAAGACAAGATCGAAATCAGCGTGGTTCAGCTTTTCGTTTTATGAGGGGTTTGGTAAACTTTTTTAGGAGTTATCGCAAGTGGAGTAATAAAGGATTTGTGGCCATACTCTTGCTAGCAGTTGCTTTATCAATGGGCTTGGTCTTGTTGTTTGAAAGCTTCCAAGGAATCCCTTTAACCAGTCAAAAAAAGGATGCCATTTCTCAAGAAGCAAATAAGACGAACCAAAATGCTAAAGATCAGGACGAGGAGAAAACTGCTAGAATTATGGCCAACGGGGACCTCCTCTATCACATTCCCATCTATCGTTCTGCTTTAAAAGAAGATGGGACCTATGATTTCCATGAAAATTTTGAATATGTAAAACCATGGCTCAAACAAGCAGACTTGATTTTAGGTGATTTTGAAGGTACTGTGAATAAGGACCACTATTTGGCTGGTTATCCGCTATTTAATGCACCTGGAGAAGTCATGGATGCCATCAAGGATGCCGGTTATCAAGTGCTAGACTTGGCGCATAACCATATCCTAGATTCACAAATAGAAGGTGTGGTTTCAACAGCAGATGCTATTGAAAAGGCAGGAATGACACCTATTGGAGTGTATACGCATGAGTCACGTGATCAAGCTCCACTGGTTATTAAGGAAGTGAACGGTATCAAGGTTGCACTTTTGGCCTATTCTTATGGTTTTAATGGAATTGAGCAAAGTATTTCTCAAGAAGACTATACCCGCTATCTTTCAGACCTAAATGAAGACAAGATGAAGGCTGAAATTGAACGGGCAGAGAAGGAAGCGGATATCACCATTATCATGCCTCAGATGGGTGTGGAGTATCGCTTGGAACCAACTGAAGAACAAAAGGCTCTTTATCACAAGATGATTGATTGGGGAGCTGATATTATCTTTGGAGGGCACCCTCACGTAGTTGAACCATCTGAAACGGTTGAAAAAGATGGGGACAAGAAACTCATTATCTATTCAATGGGGAACTTCATTTCCAATCAACGAATTGAAACCATGCAAGATGAAGAGAATGCTAAGTGGACAGAGCGTGGCGTGCTCATGGATGTGACTGTTAAGAAAAAAGCCGGTAAGACGACAATCGAAACTGCCAAAGCGCATCCTTCTTGGGTAAACCGTACACCAAAAGGAACCTATTCTCCAGAAGGTTATCCACTATTCCTATACCAAACTTATATCTTAGAAGATTTTATCGAGGGTGGTAGTCATCGTGACCAGTTAGATGAAGCGACTAAGGAACGAATTGATACAGCCTACAAAGAAATGAACGAACATGTGGGATTGAAGTGGGACTAGCTTGAATCCAGAGGAAAGTAAATGACGATTAAGGTAATTGCAACAGATATGGATGGGACCTTGCTGGATGCTAGAGGCCAGCTTGATCTCCCACGTTTGGAAAAGATTTTAGATCAGTTGGATCAAAGGGGTATTCGTTTTGTCATTGCGACTGGGAATGAAATTCACCGCATGAGGCAACTACTGGAGCACTTGGTCGATCGGGTGGTTCTGGTTGTTGCAAACGGTGCTCGTATTTTTGAAAACAATGAACTGATTCAGGCTCAGACTTGGGATGATGCCATTGTCGATAAGGCTTTGGCTCATTTCAAGGGTCGAGCGTGTCAGGACCAGTTTGTTGTAACGGGGATGAAGGGTGGTTTCGTCAAGGAAGGTACGATTTTTACAGACCTTGAAAGTTTTATGACTCCAGAAATGATTGAAAAATTCTACCAACGGATGCATTTTGTGGATGAATTGACCTCTGACCTCTTTGGTGGTGTGCTCAAGATGAGTATGGTTGTTGGTGAGGAACGTTTGAATTCAGTCTTGGTAGAGATTAATGACCTCTTTGATGGCCATGTCAGGGCTGTATCGAGTGGCTATGGTTGTATTGATATCCTCCAAGCTGGGATTCATAAAGCATGGGGCTTGGAAGAATTACTCAAGCATTGGGACTTGAATCCCCAACAAATTATGGCTTTTGGTGACAGTGAAAATGATGTTGAAATGCTTGAAATGGCTGGAATTGCCTATGCGATGGAAAATGCTGATGAGAAAGCCAAAGCTGTGGCGACTGCTCTAGCACCAGCCAACAGCCAAGGAGGAGTTTATCAAGTCTTGGAAAACTGGTTAGAAAAAGGAGAATGAAGTGGCAGTACAGTTATTAGAAAATTGGTTACTAAAGGAACAAGAAAAAATCCAAACCAAGTATCGTCACTTAAATCAGGTTTCTGTTGTAGAGCCAGACATTCTTTTTATTGGGGATTCCATTGTCGAATACTATCCTCTGCAGGAACTATTTGGGACTTCAAAGACGATTGTCAATCGAGGAATTCGTGGCTATCAGACAGGGCTGTTATTAGAAAATCTTGATGCGCATCTTTATGGTGGAGCAGTAGATAAAATTGTCCTTTTGATTGGGACAAATGATATCGGAAAAGATGTGTCTGTGAATGAGGCTCTCAATAATCTCGAAGCTATCATACAGTCTATTACTCGCGATTATCCATTGACAGAGATGAAATTGCTTTCTATTTTGCCAGTCAATGAGGGAGAGGAGTACAAACAGACAGTCTATATCCGCACGAATGAAAAAATTCAGAAATGGAATCAAGCCTATCAAGAGCTTGCTTCTGCCTATATGCAGGTAGAATTTGTGCCAGTTTTTGATAGTTTGACAGACCAGGCAGGCCAACTCAAAAAAGAATATACAACTGATGGGTTGCACCTTAGTGTTGCTGGTTATCAGGTTTTGACAAAATCTTTGAAAGACTATCTTTTGTAGTTAATTGCTTTCCTTTTTGCATTTTTGAGTTAGATAAGGTATAATGGTTTTATTGTCTTTTGGGGTCGTTACGGATTCGACAGGCATTATGAGGCATATTTTGCGACTCGTGTGGCGACGTAAACGCTCAGTTAAATATAACTGCAAAAAATAACACTTCTTACGCTCTAGCTGCTTAAAAACCAGCAGGCGTGACCCGATTTGGATTGCTCGTGTTCAATGACAGGTCTTATTATTAGCGAGATACGATCAAGTCTTGTCTAGCGGCTTGATAAGAGATTGATAGACTCGCAGTTTCTAGGCTTGAGTTATGTGTCGAGGGACTGTTAAATTAATACATAACCTATGGTTGTAGACAAATATGTTGGCAGGTGTTTGGACGTGGGTTCGACTCCCACCGGCTCCATTATTCCTTTGCATTCTTTTGCATTCCTTGGTAAAACGTTGTTAAATCAACGTTTTTTATTTTGAAGTTCTTTATAAAAACTAAAAAAATGAACTTAACGTTCAAAAATTAGACATAACAAATTAAAAAATATACAGATTTTTATCTCCCTGAATGATATAATGATTGTATATTTTGGGTTTATTGTAATGTTGTGTTTGATTTTCAAAAAGAACAATTTTCCAGAAAAAGAGGCTATGTAACATAGTTTTGAAATGATTCTTGAATTTGAACATTGGGTAAAATTGAGTACGATTTTAAAAAACTTTTGAATATAGACTTAGATACTTTATCTTGGTTGATAGAGTATTTACTTTAAAATACAAGGGTAAGCGGTTAAAAATTAAATAAACAAAAAATGATGTTTATTCGTGATGTTAGTTTTGATAAATCCAATCGTTCTAGTATTTTTATTTTTGGAGAATTACTCAAGAGGCTGAAGAGGACGGTTTGCTAAATCGTTAGGTCGGGTGACTGGCGCGAGGGTTCGAATCCCTCATTCTCCGTTAGAATAATCTTGAGATTTTCTAAAGAAACACTCTTAGGGACTTTTTCCAAGAGTAAATTTTATAAAGAGGTGTATTATGAAAAAAGTTAAGTTGCTTGGTATTTTAGCGCTGTCAGCAGTTGTCTTAGGTGCTTGTTCTTCACTTCCGAGTCAGTCAGGGTCGAATTCTGACAAAACCGAACAAACTGATAAGAAAGAAGAATCAGTCAAAGAAAAAGTTACAAAAGATGCTGAAACTTTATTAGATGCAGTTTTGACTACTGATATTGCTAAGTTTAAAAAGATTTACGGCGAAACCTATGAAAAATGGACTGAGGCAGTATTTGCGGTTCAAACTAGTGAAAAGGTAAAAGATGATGGTCTTACACCAGCCTCTACCTATTCTGTTCAATGGCATGCTGATTTCCCTATTGAAACACCAGAAGAAACAATTACTGGTTTCTTAAAAGTAAGACGAAAAATGTTCCAAGAGATTGGTTCTTACTCTATTAAGGATGTTAAGTTAGACGAATCAGGGAGTTCGGCTACTGTAACTTTTACATCTAAAAAGTTGCATTCTAAGGGCTTGGCTTCTTCAACAAGAGACGTTTTAACTACTCTAATTGGAGGGATTGACAACTTAGGTAAGTACAATACTGCGGGATCAAATGTTGATATTAAACGATACCAAACATTAATTTCATACTGGATTTTTGAGCATCTGTTTAGGCATGATTTTACTATCTATAACGATGTTGACCCTAACTTAGCGTATACACCATTTACTACTGGAGATTTTGATACTGAAATCAAATTAACCAAAGATAAGGATGGCAACTGGCTTATCTCTCAAGAGGATTATCGTACTCTAGCGACTGAGTTAATTGATAATACAGAAGGTTATGATACTGTTGTCCGAAGTAATGTTTCAAAATCTAACGACAAAGGCAAATCTAGTGATAAATCGACAGACAACTCAACAGATAAATCTTCAGATAAAAAAGATAAAAGTAGTATCTGATAATTAGTTTAAAAAGTAAAGCAAGTAGTTCATAATAGCTACTTGCTTTATTTCGTTTTATTAGTAAAAAAGATACAACATTTGTCGCATCCCCAAAATAATTGTTCTTTTCTACGGAAGACATGGGATTCGAACCCACGCACGCTGTTACACGCCTACCGCGTTTCCAACACGGCCTCTTAAGCCTCTTGAGTAATCTTCCAATACTTACTCAAATAGTCTACCATAAAGGCCCTTATCTTGCAATAAAAATTCTGGAAATAAGAAAAATGATAGAATTTGAAAGAAAATGATAAAAAATGCTTGACTTTGAAAGAAAGTGTGGTAGAATGAATAGTGTAAACGATAACAGGAGGTGATTCAGTGTTAAAAACAGAGCGGAAACAACTGATTTTAGAGGAGTTAAATCAACATCATGTAGTTTCTCTAGAAAAATTAGTTAGTTTGTTAGAAACGTCAGAATCAACGGTTCGAAGAGACTTGGATGAGTTGGAAGCGGAAAACAAGCTTCGTCGCGTGCATGGTGGAGCAGAATTGCCCCATTCCTTGCAGGAAGAAGAAACCATTCAAGAAAAATCTGTCAAAAACCTTCAAGAGAAGAAATTGTTGGCTCAGAAAGCAGCCTCTCTCATTAAGGAACAAGATGTCATCTTTATCGATGCAGGAACAACAACTGCTTTTTTGATTCATGAATTGGTCAATAAGAATGTTACAGTCGTGACCAACTCGATTCACCATGCAGCACAGTTGGTTGAAAAGCAAATTCCAACTGTCATG
This sequence comes from bacterium, assembly GCA_905221285.1. Lineage (GTDB taxonomy): Bacteria > Bacillota > Bacilli > Lactobacillales > Streptococcaceae > Streptococcus. The sequence goes on along the minus strand of CAJNCM010000003.1, from coordinate 258,863 downwards.
GTTGGAGGTGGTGTCAAGATGGCGACGGATGCTAGCATCGGAGGCGTTGCTCTTAACCAAATTAACCAATTGCACTTTGACCGTGCCTTTATCGGGATGAATGGTGTGGACGATGGCTATTATACGACTCCTGATATGGAGGAGGGAGCTGTGAAGCGAGCTATTTTGGAGAATGCCAAACAGACCTATGTCTTGGTGGATTCATCAAAAATTGGACAAACTTGCTTTGCTAAGGTAGCACCACTCAAACGAGCTATTGTTATCACAAGTCAAGGGCATGAGCTCTTGCAGGCTATTAAGGAGAAAACGGAGGTAATAGAAGTATGATTTATACAGTCACACTCAATCCATCCATTGACTATATCGTTCGTTTGGACCAAGTCCAAGTCGGTAGTGTCAATCGAATGGACAGTGATGATAAGTTTGCTGGTGGGAAAGGAATCAATGTCAGTCGTGTCTTGAAACGCTTGGGTATTCCAAATACAGCGACTGGATTTATCGGAGGTTTTACTGGTGAATTTATCACAGATACTCTGGCAGAGGAAGAAATCGAGACACGTTTTGTCCAAGTGGCAGAAGATACTCGTATCAATGTTAAAATCAAAGCAGACCAAGAGACAGAAATCAACGGGACTGGTCCAAATGTTGAACCAGCTCAGCTAGAAGAATTGAAAGCTATTTTATCTAGTTTGACTGCAGAAGATACAGTTGTCTTTGCTGGTTCAAGTGCTAAGAATCTAGGCAATGTCATCTACAAGGATTTGATTGCCTTGACACGCAAGACTGGTGCGCAAGTCGTTTGTGATTTTGAAGGACAGACCTTGATTGATAGTTTGGACTACCAGCCACTTTTGGTCAAACCAAACAATCATGAACTTGGAGCGATTTTTGGAGTGAAACTCGAAAGTTTAGATGAAATTGAGAAATACGCTCGTGAGTTACTGGCTAAAGGTGCTCAAAACGTCATTATTTCTATGGCTGGTGACGGTGCTCTTCTTGTCACATCTGAGGGAGCTTACTTCGCAAAACCTATCAAGGGAACAGTCAAAAATTCAGTTGGAGCTGGTGATTCTATGGTTGCCGGGTTCACAGGTGAATTTGTCAAATCAAAAGACGCAGTAGAAGCCTTCAAATGGGGAGTTGCTTGTGGAACAGCAACGACATTCTCAGATGACTTGGCAACGGCAGAATTTATTAAAGAAACATATGAAAAAGTTGAGGTAGAAAAACGATGAAAATTCAAGACCTATTGAGAAAAGATGTCATGTTGCTGGATTTGCAGGCAACTGAAAAAACAGCTGTCATCGAAGAGATGATTAAAAGCTTGACAGACCACGGTTATGTGACAGATTTTGAAACCTTTAAAGAAGGAATTTTGGCGCGTGAAGCTCTCACTTCTACTGGTTTGGGTGACGGAATCGCAATGCCTCACAGCAAAAATGCTGCTGTCAAAGAAGCGACTGTTCTCTTTGCTAAGTCAAACAAGGGTGTTAATTACGAAAGTTTAGATGGGCAACCAACCGACCTCTTCTTCATGATTGCGGCTCCAGAAGGTGCCAATGATACTCACTTGGCAGCCTTGGCAGAATTGTCTCAATACTTGATGAAAGACGGTTTTGCTGACAAACTTCGCCAAGCAACATCAGCTGACCAAGTTATCGAACTTTTTAACCAAGCTTCAGAAAAAACTGAAGAGCCTGTTCAAGTACCTGCTAATAACTCGGGTGACTTTATCGTAGCTGTTACAGCTTGTACAACAGGTATTGCCCACACTTACATGGCTCAAGAAGCTCTTCAAAAAGTAGCTGCTGAAATGGGTGTTGGGATCAAGGTTGAGACTAATGGTGCTAGCGGTGTTGGAAATCAACTAACTGCAGAAGATATCCGCAAGGCTAAAGCTGTTATCATCGCAGCAGACAAGGCCGTTGAAATGGATCGTTTCGATGGCAAACCATTGATCAATCGTCCGGTTGCTGACGGTATCCGTAAAACGGAAGAATTGATTAACTTGGCTCTATCAGGAGATGCTGAAGTTTACCGTGCCGCTAATGGTGTAAAAGCTGCAACAGCATCTAATGAAAAACAAAGCCTTGGTGGTGCCTTCTACAAACACTTGATGAGTGGTGTATCTCAAATGTTACCATTCGTTATCGGTGGTGGTATCATGATTGCCCTTGCCTTCTTGATTGATGGTGCATTGGGTGTTCCAAATGAAAATCTTGGTAATCTTGGTTCCTACCATGAACTAGCTTCTATGTTCATGAAAATCGGTGGTGCAGCCTTTGGTTTGATGCTTCCAGTCTTTGCAGGTTATGTTGCCTACTCTATCGCTGAAAAACCAGGTTTGGTAGCAGGTTTCGTGGCTGGTGCTATTGCAAAAGAAGGTTTTGCCTTTGGGAAAATCCCTTATGCCGCAGGTGGTGAAGCAACTTCAACTCTTGCCGGTGTCTCATCTGGTTTCCTAGGCGCCCTTGTGGGTGGATTTATCGCAGGTGCTTTGGTGCTTGCTATCAAGAAATACGTTAAAGTTCCTCGTTCACTTGAAGGTGCAAAATCAATCCTTCTCTTGCCACTTCTTGGGACAATCTTGACAGGATTTGTCATGCTAGCTGTTAACATCCCGATGGCAGCAATCAACACTGCTATGAATGACTTCCTAGGCGGTCTTGGAGGTGGTTCAGCTGTCCTTCTCGGTATCGTCCTTGGTGGAATGATGGCTGTTGACATGGGTGGACCAGTTAACAAAGCGGCTTATGTATTTGGTACAGGTACGCTTGCAGCGACTGTTTCTTCAGGTGGTTCTGTGGCTATGGCAGCAGTTATGGCTGGAGGAATGGTACCACCACTTGCAATCTTTGTCGCAACTCTTCTCTTTAAAGACAAATTTACTAAAGAAGAACGCAACTCTGGTTTGACAAACATTATCATGGGCTTGTCATTTATCACTGAGGGAGCAATTCCATTTGGTGCCGCTGACCCAGCTCGTGCGATCCCAAGCTTCATCCTTGGTTCAGCAGTAGCAGGTGGCCTCGTTGGTCTTACTGGTATCAAACTCATGGCGCCACACGGAGGAATCTTCGTTATCGCCCTTACTTCAAATGCTCTCCTTTACCTCGTTTCTGTCTTGGTAGGAGCAATTGTAAGTGGTGTGGTCTATGGTTACCTACGCAAACCACAAGCATAAAAATTAGATAGAAAATAAAAAGATTGGACCGTTTGGTGCAGTCTTTTTCTCTTTCCGAAATGCCTGTGAAATATGGTATAATAGAAGAATGGCAAACAAGAATACAAGTAAAACAAGACGGAGACCGTCTAAAGCAGAACTCGAAAGAAAAGAAGCGATTCAACGAATGTTGATTTCGTTAGGAATCGCCCTTTTATTGATTTTCGCAGCCTTCAAATTAGGGGCTGCAGGTATAACCCTTTACAATTTAATTCGCTTGCTAGTGGGTAGCCTAGCTTATCTGGCAATATTTGGTATCCTGCTCTACCTCTTCTTTTTCAAGTGGATACGAAAACAGGAAGGGCTCCTATCTGGCTTTTTCACCATATTTGCAGGTTTGCTCTTGATTTTTGAGGCCTACTTAGTTTGGAAATATGGTTTGGACAAGTCCGTTCTAAAAGGAACCATGGCTCAGGTTGTGACGGATTTGACTGGTTTTCGAACGACCAGTTTTGCTGGAGGTGGCTTGATTGGTGTTGGACTCTATGTGCCAACAGCCTTTCTCTTCTCAAATATCGGTACTTACTTTATTGGTTCTATCTTGATTTTAGTGGGTGCTCTCCTAGTCAGTCCTTGGTCTGTTTACGATATTGCTGAATTTTTCAGTAGAGGCTTTGCCAAATGGCGAGAAGGGCATGAGCGTCGAAAAGAGGAACGCTTTGTCAAACAAGAAGAAAAAGCTCGTCAAAAGGCTGAGGAAGAGGCTAGATTAGAAAAAGAAGAGGCTGAAAAAGCCTTACTCGATATGCCTCCTGTTGATATGGAAACGGGTGAAATTCTTACAGAAGATGTTGTGCTTGACGTTCCACCTGTTCCAGAAGAAGAGTGGGTAGAACCAGAGATCATCTTGCCTCAAGCTGAACTTGAATTCACTGAACAGGGAGATGGCTCTGATGACGAAGATGTTCAGGTCGATTTTTCAGCAAAGGAAGCCCTTGAATACAAACTTCCAAGCTTACAACTCTTTGCCCCAGATAAACCAAAAGACCAGTCGAAAGAGAAGAAAATCGTTCGTGAAAACATCAAAATCCTAGAAGAAACTTTTGCTAGTTTTGGTATTAAGGTAACGGTTGAACGGGCTGAAATTGGGCCGTCAGTGACCAAGTATGAAGTCAAGCCAGCAGTCGGTGTACGGGTTAACCGCATTTCCAATCTAGCAGATGACCTCGCTCTAGCCTTGGCAGCCAAGGATGTCCGGATTGAGGCTCCAATACCTGGTAAATCCTTAGTCGGGATTGAGGTTCCTAACTCTGAGATTGCGACGGTATCCTTCCGCGAACTATGGGAACAATCTCAAACGAAAGCAGAAAATCTCTTAGAAATTCCTCTAGGAAAGGCAGTTAATGGCACCGCAAGAGCTTTTGACCTTTCCAAGATGCCCCACTTGCTAGTTGCAGGTTCAACGGGTTCAGGGAAGTCAGTAGCTGTTAACGGCATTATCGCTAGCATCCTCATGAAGGCGAGACCTGACCAAGTTAAATTTATGATGGTCGATCCTAAGATGGTTGAGTTGTCTGTTTACAATGACATTCCCCACCTCTTGATTCCAGTTGTGACCAATCCACGCAAAGCCAGTAAGGCTCTGCAAAAGGTTGTGGATGAAATGGAAAATCGTTATGAACTCTTTGCCAAGGTAGGAGTTCGGAATATTGCAGGCTTTAATGCCAAGGTAGAAGAGTTCAATGCCCAGTCTGAGTACAAGCAAATTCCGCTACCGCTTATTGTCGTAATTGTGGATGAGTTGGCTGACCTTATGATGGTAGCCAGCAAGGAAGTGGAAGATGCTATCATTCGTCTCGGACAGAAGGCGCGTGCTGCAGGTATCCACATGATTCTTGCAACCCAGCGTCCATCCGTTGACGTCATTTCTGGTCTGATCAAGGCCAATGTCCCATCTCGTGTCGCTTTCGCAGTTTCATCAGGAACAGACTCCCGTACTATTTTAGATGAAAATGGAGCTGAGAAACTGCTTGGACGTGGAGATATGCTCTTTAAACCAATCGATGAAAATCATCCAGTTCGTCTCCAAGGCTCCTTTATCTCGGATGATGATGTCGAACGTATCGTAAACTTCATCAAGGCTCAGGCTGATGCGGACTACGATGAGAGTTTTGATCCAGGTGAGGTTTCTGAAAATGAAGGTGAATTTTCAGATGGTGAATCTGGTGGTGACCCGCTCTTTGAAGAAGCCAAGGCTTTGGTCATTGAGACCCAGAAAGCCAGCGCATCTATGATTCAGCGTCGTTTATCAGTTGGATTTAACCGTGCGACCCGCCTTATGGAAGAACTTGAGATGGCAGGTGTCATTGGCCCAGCTGAAGGTACCAAACCAAGAAAAGTTTTACAACAATAAAAAAATAGCTTCTTTCCAAGCTTGGAAGGAGGCTATTTTAGTGATTATTGATTAGTTTTATTTTCCGAAGTTGGAGTATTATTGGACTGTTTTTCATTATCAGTGGCAGGTTTACTTGGAGTAGGAGTAGAAGAATCCTGAGTTGCTGCTTTCTGCTCTTCTTTTTTCTCTTCCTTGACGCTAGATTTTGGTGTTTCCTCTTGCTGTGTTTTTTCTTGAGAAGTGTTATTTTCCTTATTGGGACTAGTGCTTTCCTGAGGGGATTCCTTTTGAATTTCTTTGACAATTGTTGTCGTCTGGCTTGTCGTAGGTTCTTTTTTAGTATTTTTATTATTATCCAAGGCGTTCATGATAGTGATACTTGCAGTAATTAAGCCAAGGATACTACCGATAGTGGCAACAGTTTTTTGAAAGACCGTAAAGCCTTTTTTGATGTGTTCTGTTTTTGGTTTTGAAGTTCTACGATAATTAGACATATATTCTCTCCTTTAATTAAAATTTATTATACCGCATTTCTTTAAAAAAATCTTAAAAAAAGAGGAATTGCCCTTTCTTGTCGCAGACTCCGTTTCATGATACAATAGAAGGAGTGATTTTAGAAAGCGTGAGAAAACATGATTTACTTTGATAATTCGGCGACGACCAAGCCCTATCCTGAAGCCCTTGAAACTTATATGCAGGTCGCTTCAAAAATTTTAGGAAATCCATCTAGTCTCCATCGTTTGGGAGACCAGGCAACACGAATCTTAGATGCTTCTCGCCAACAGATTGCAGATTTAATCGGTAAGAAAAGCGATGAAATCTTCTTTACTTCTGGTGGGACAGAAGGAGATAACTGGGTCATCAAGGGTGTGACCTTTGAAAAGGCTCAGTTTGGAAAACACATCATTGTATCAGCCATTGAACATCCGGCAGTCAAAGAGTCAGCCCTCTGGTTGAAAAGTCAAGGATTTGAAGTAGATTTTGCTCCAGTTGATAACAAAGGATTTGTAAATGTTGAAGCGTTATCAGATTTGATAAGACCTGATACGACCCTCGTTTCCGTCATGGCTGTGAACAATGAAATCGGCTCGATTCAACCTATTCAAGCTATTTCAGAACTATTGGCAGACAAGCCAACTATTTCCTTCCACGTTGATGCGGTTCAGGCACTTGCCAAGATTCCGACTGAAAAGTATCTGACAGAACGAGTGGATTTTGCGACTTTCTCTAGTCACAAGTTTCACGGAGTTCGAGGTGTTGGATTTGTCTATATCAAGTCTGGCAAGAAGATTACGCCTCTTTTAACAGGTGGGGGTCAGGAACGTGATTACCGTTCGACAACTGAAAATGTGGCAGGAATTGCAGCGACTGCCAAGGCTCTCCGCTTGTCTATGGAAAAGCTAGATATCTTTAGGTGCAAGACTGGGCAGATGAAGTCAGTAATTCGTCAAGCACTTCTGGACTATCCAGATATTTTTGTCTTTTCGGATGAGGAAGACTTCGCCCCTCATATTCTGACTTTTGGAATCAAGGGTGTTCGTGGTGAAGTCATCGTTCACGCCTTTGAAGACTATGATATTTTCATCTCAACGACCTCTGCTTGTTCGTCCAAGGCTGGGAAACCAGCCGGAACCCTGATTGCCATGGGAGTGGATAAAGATAAGGCCCAGTCAGCTGTGCGTCTTAGCCTAGACCTTGAAAATGATATGAGTCAGATTGAGCAGTTTTTGACCAAGTTAAAATTAATTTACAATCAAACTAGAAAAGTAAGATAGGAGCATTCATGCAATATTCAGAAATTATGATTCGCTACGGAGAATTATCAACCAAGGGTAAAAATCGTATGCGTTTCATCAATAAACTTCGCAATAATATTTCAGACGTTTTGTCTATCTATCCCCAAGTTAAGGTAACGGCAGATCGCGACCGTGCCCACGCTTATCTCAATGGAGCAGATTACACAGCAGTAGCAGAATCGCTCAAACAAGTTTTTGGAATTCAAAACTTTTCCCCTGTTTATAAGGTTGAAAAATCTGTAGAAGTTCTGAAGTCTGCTGTCCAAGAGATTATGAAAGATATCTACAAGGATGGCATGACCTTTAAAATCTCTAGCAAGCGTAGCGACCACACCTTTGAACTTGATAGTCGTGAACTCAATCAAACACTTGGAGGTGCTGTTTTCGAAGCCATTCCAAATGTGCAAGCTCAAATGAAAAGTCCTGACATCAATCTTCAGGTGGAGATACGTGAAGAAGCAGCCTATCTTTCTTATGAAACCATTCGTGGGGCTGGTGGTTTGCCAGTTGGAACTTCAGGTAAAGGGATGCTTATGTTGTCAGGAGGGATTGACTCACCTGTAGCAGGTTATCTTGCTTTGAAACGTGGAGTGGATATTGAGGCTGTTCATTTTGCCAGCCCACCTTACACGAGTCCAGGCGCTCTCAAAAAAGCCCAAGATTTGACCCGTAAATTAACCAAGTTTGGAGGAAATATCCAGTTTATCGAAGTTCCTTTTACAGAGATTCAAGAGGAAATCAAGGCTAAAGCACCAGAAGCCTACCTTATGACCTTGACGCGTCGTTTTATGATGCGGATTACTGACCGTATTCGTGAGGTACGAAATGGTTTAGTAATTATCAATGGGGAAAGTCTTGGTCAAGTAGCCAGCCAAACCTTGGAGAGCATGCAGGCTATCAATGCAGTTACCAACACTCCCATCATCCGTCCAGTTGTGACAATGGATAAGTTGGAAATCATTGACATTGCTCAGGAAATTGACACCTTTGAAATTTCTATCCAGCCTTTTGAAGACTGTTGTACCATTTTTGCGCCAGATCGTCCGAAAACAAATCCTAAGATTAAGAATGCGGAGCAGTATGAAGCTCGCATGGATGTTGAAGGTTTAGTTGAGCGAGCTGTAGCTGGAATCATGATTACTGAGATTACACCGCAGGCTGAAAAAGATGAAGTGGATGACTTGATTGACAATCTGCTCTAATCATAAAATCCAGAAGAATTTAGAAAAATAGATGAAAAAGTTAGTTTTTAATTCCAAAAGTGGAAGCAAAACTAACTTTTTTTCTATAATTGTGATATAATAAAATAAAATTTTGAATATAGAGAGTTTTCTGACAATGAATCAATCCTACTTTTATTTAAAAATGAAAGAACACAAACTCAAGGTTCCTTATACAGGTAAGGAACGCCGTGTACGTGTTCTTCTGCCTAAAGATTATGAGAAAGACACGGATCGTTCTTATCCTGTTGTTTACTTTCATGACGGGCAAAATGTTTTTTATAGCAAGGAGTCTTTCATTGGCCATTCATGGAAGATTATCCCAGCTATTAAGCGTAATCCTGATATCAGTCGCATGATTGTCGTCGCCATTGACAATGATGGTATGGGGCGGATGAATGAGTATGCGGCTTGGAAGTTCCAAGAATCTCCTATCCCAGGACAGCAATTTGGCGGTAAGGGCGTGGAGTATGCCGAGTTTGTTATGGAGGTGGTCAAGCCATTTATCGATGAGACCTACCGTACTAAAGCTGACCGCCAGCATACGGCTATGATTGGGTCTTCACTAGGAGGAAATATTACCCAGTTTATCGGTTTGGAATACCAAGACCAAATTGGTTGCTTGGGCGTCTTTTCATCTGCCAACTGGCTCCATCAAGAAGCCTTTAATCGCTATATTGAACGAAAGAAACTATCGCCTGACCAGCGTATCTTTATCTATGTTGGAACTGAAGAAGCAGATGATACGGACAAGACCCTGATGGCTGGTAATATCAAACAAGCCTATATCGATTCGTCTCTTCGGTATTACCATGATTTGATAGCAGGTGGGGTACACTTAGATAATCTTGTCTTGAAAGTTCAGTCTGGTGCCATCCATAGTGAAATCCCTTGGTCGGAGAATTTACCAGACTGTCTGAGATTTTTTGCAGAGAAATGGTAAGTTAGAAAAGGAGAAAGCCAATGCATATTGAAAACCTTAGCCACTGGAGTGGTCATCTCAACCGTGAAATGTACCTCAACCGTTATGGACATGCTGGGATTCCAGTTGTGGTTTTTGCTTCATCAGGTGGCAGTCACAATGAATACTATGATTTTGGCATGATTGATGCCTGTGCTTCCTTTATCGAGGAAGGCCGTGTTCAGTTCTTTACCCTATCCAGTGTTGACAGTGAGAGCTGGTTGGCAACTTGGAAAAATGGGCACGACCAAGCAGAGATGCACCGTGCCTACGAGCGCTATGTGATTGATGAGGCCATTCCTTTTATCAAGCATAAGACAGGTTGGTTTGATGGTATGATGTCGACAGGTTGCTCGATGGGCGCCTACCATGCTGTCAATTTTTTCCTCCAGCATCCAGATGTCTTTACCAAAGTGATTGCTCTTAGTGGTGTTTACGATGCACGTTTCTTTGTCGGTGATTACTACAATGACGATGCCATTTACCAAAACTCGCCAGTAGATTATATCTGGAATCAGAATGACGGCTGGTTTATTGACCGTTACCGTCAGGCAGAGATTGTGCTGTGTACGGGTCTTGGAGCCTGGGAACAAGACGGTTTACCATCCTTTTACAAGCTCAAAGAAGCCTTTGATCAGAAACAAATTCCAGCCTGGTTTGCTGAATGGGGACACGATGTCGCCCACGACTGGGAATGGTGGCGCAAACAAATGCCTTATTTCCTTGGCAATCTCTATTTATAAAAGGAGTTACCTATGAATTACCTTGTTATTTCTCCCTACTATCCGCAAAACTTTCAACAGTTTACTATTGAACTAGCTAATAAAGGCATCACAGTCTTGGGAATTGGCCAAGAACCTTACGAGCAATTGGATGAGCCCTTACGCATTAGCCTGACTGAGTATTTCCGTGTTGATAATCTTGAAAATGTAGACGAAGTCAAGCGTGCAGTTGCATTTCTTTTCTACAAGCATGGTCCTATCGATCGCATCGAGTCCCATAATGAATACTGGCTTGAGCTGGATGCAACACTCAGAGAACAATTTAATGTCTTTGGTGCCAAACCAGAAGACCTCAAAAAGACTAAATTTAAGTCTGAAATGAAGAAATTGTTCAAAAAAGCAGGTGTCCCCGTGGTACCTGGAGCTGTTATCAAGACGGAAGCAGATGTGGATCAAGCTGTGAATGAAATCGGCCTTCCAATGATTGCAAAACCTGACAATGGAGTGGGAGCAGCCGCCACCTTTAAGCTTGAAACAGAAGACGATATCAATCACTTCAAGCAAGAATGGGACCATTCGACCGTTTATTTCTTTGAAAAATTTGTCACTTCCAGCGAAATTTGCACCTTTGATGGTTTAGTGGATAAGGATGGAAAGATTGTCTTCTCAACGACCTTTGACTACGCCTATACACCGCTTGATCTCATGATTTACAAGATGGACAATTCTTATTACGTTCTCAAGGATATGGATCCTAAATTACGTAAATATGGTGAGGCAATTGTCAAAGAATTTGGTATGAAAGAACGGTTCTTCCATATTGAGTTTTTCCGCGAAGGGGACGACTACATTGCTATTGAGTACAATAACCGTCCTGCAGGTGGTTTTACCATTGATGTTTATAACTTTGCTCATTCCTTGGACCTCTATCGTGGATATGCAGCTATTGTCGCAGGAGAAGAGTTCCCAGCGTCAGAATTTGAACCTCAGTTTTGTTTAGCTACATCCCGTCGTGCGAATGCTCACTATGTATATTCTGAGGAGGACTTGCTTGCCAAATACAGTCATCAGTTCAAGGTTAAAAAAATCATGCCTGCAGCCTTTGCGGAACTTCAAGGGGATTACCTGTATATGTTGACAACTCCGAGTCGACAAGAAATGGAGCAGATGATTGCTGATTTCGGACAACGTCAAGAATAAGAACTCTCGGATTAAGGAAATGCACCTCCTTAATCCTTTTGTTTCAATAAGAGAAATAAAACCGCTTTCCCATATATTCTTTTAGAAAACCTGTTGCTAAAAGATATAAAAATTGATAGAATAAAGATTGTCTAAAAAATTTTAAGGAGAATCTATCAAATGGATTTCACATGGGCAATTAAATATGCCACTGAATTTTTGGCCACTGCTATTTTGATCATTCTTGGAAATGGTGCAGTTGCCAACGTTGAACTTAAAGGTACGAAAGGTCACCAAAGTGGCTGGATCGTTATCGCTGTTGGTTATGGTATGGGGGTTATGATTCCAGCCTTGATGTTTGGTAACGTATCTGGTAACCACATTAACCCAGCCTTCACTCTTGGACTTGCGATCAGCGGTCTCTTCCCTTGGGCACAAGTTGCACCTTATATCATCGCACAAGTTTTGGGTGCTATCTTTGGTCAAGCCTTGGTTGTGGCAACACACCGCCCATACTACTTGAAAACTGAAAATCCAAACAACATCTTGGGTACTTTCTCAACAATTTCAAGTTTGGATAATGGTACAAAAGAATCACATTTTGCAGCAACTGTTAATGGTTTTGTAAATGAGTTTGTTGGTTCATTTGTTCTTTTCTTTGCAGCCCTTGGTATGACTAAAAACTTCTTTGGTGCTGAACTAGTATCAAAAGCACAAGCTGCTATCAATGCTCAAGTTGCACAAGCAACTACTCAAGGTCAAACAATTCCTCAAGAACAAGTAACAGCAGCACTTGACCAAGCTAAAGAACAAGTAGCGCCATTTATGACTTCTGGTCTTGGAATTGCTCACTTGGCACTTGGATTCCTTGTTATGGCCTTGGTAACATCACTTGGTGGACCTACAGGGCCTGCCTTGAACCCAGCCCGTGACTTGGGACCACGTCTCCTTCATGCTTTCCTTCCAAAATCAGTTCTTGGTGAGCACAAAGGTGATTCAAAATGGTGGTATTCTTGGGTACCAGTAGTAGCACCGATTGCAGCAGCAATTGCGGCAGTAGCTATCTTCAAATTCCTTTACCTATAAGAAATTGAAACCGAGGAAATCCTCGGTTTTTTAAGTGGAATTTTTACGAAAAATCAGTAAATCTGAGCATAATTTCTTGTAAAAAATTCTAAAATCCTTTAAAATAAAAGAGTTGGAGGAATTTATGAATGTAAATCAGATTGTACGGATTATTCCTACTTTAAAAGTTAATAATAGAAAATTAAATGAAACATTTTATATAGAAACCCTTGGCATGAAGGCCTTGTTAGAAGAGTCAGCCTTTCTGTCACTAGGTGATCAAACAGGTCTAGAAAAGCTGGTTTTAGAAGAAGCTCCAAGTATGCGCACTCGTAAGGTAGAGGGAAGAAAAAAACTAGCTAGATTGATTGTCAAGGTGGAAAATCCCTTGGAAATCGAAGAACTCTTATCTAAAACAGATTCGATTCATCAATTATATAAAGGTCAAAACGGCTACGCTTTTGAAATTTACTCTCCAGAAGATGATTTGGTTTTGATTCATGCGGAAGATGATAGAGAAAGTCTAGTAGAAGTAGAAGAAAATCCTGAATTTCAAACAGATTTGGAATCAATTTCTTTAAGTAAATTTGAGATTTCTATGGAATTACATCTCCCAACTGATGTCGAAAGTTTCTTGGGAGTATCTGAAATTGGGGCATCCCTTGATTTTATCCCAGCTCAGGGTCAAGATTTGACTGTGGACAATACGGCTACTTGGGATTTATCTATGATCAAGTTCTTGGTAAATGAACTAGATATAGCAAGTCTTCGCAAGAAATTTGAGTCTACCGAATATTTTATTCCTAAGTCTGAAAAATTCTTCCTTGGTAAAGATAGAAATAATGTTGAATTGTGGTTTGAAGAAGTATGAAGTGGACCAAGATTATTAAAAAAATAGAAGAACAAATCGAGGCAGGGATTTATCCCGGAGCCTCTTTTGCGTATTTTAAGGACAATCAATGGACGGAGTTCTATTTAGGCCAGAGTGACCCAGAGCATGACTTACAGACTGAGGCAGGACTAGTTTACGACCTAGCCAGTGTCAGCAAGGTTGTTGGCGTTGGCACAGTTTTTACTTTTTTGTGGGAAAAAGGCAAATTAGATATTGACAGACCGGTAACAGATTTTTTAGCTGAGAGTGATTATCCAGACATCACTATTCGCCAGCTCTTAACCCACGCTACAGATCTTGATCCTTTTATTCCCAATCGTGATCTTTTAACAGCACCTGAATTAAAGGAAGCGATGTTTCATCTTAAGAGACGAAGTCAGCCAGCCTTTCTTTATTCGGATGTCCATTTTTTGCTGTTGGGTTTTATTTTGGAAAGAATCTTTAATCAAGACTTGGATGAGATTTTACAGGAGCAAGTCTGGAAACCTTGGGGAATGGCGGATACCCAGTTTGGGCCTGTTGAGCTTGCTGTTCCAACAGTCAGAGGTGTAGAGGCAGGCATAGTACATGATCCCAAGGCTCGCCTTCTGGGCAGACATGCAGGTAGTGCTGGTTTATTTTCTACTGTAAAGGATTTACAAATCTTTTTAGAACATTATTTAGCAGATGATTTTGCAAGAGATTTGAGTCAAAATTTTTCTCCTTTGGATGACAAGGAACGTTCTTTAGCATGGAATTTGGAAGGAGATTGGCTAGACCATACGGGCTATACAGGTACCTTCATCATGTGGAATCGGCAGAATCAAGAAGCGGCTATTTTTCTATCGAATCGTACCTATGAAAAGGATGAGAGGGCTCAATGGATTGTAGACCGCAATCAAGTGATGGACTTGATTCGTAAAGAAGAGTAAGGAGAGACATGTCAAACAGTTTAAAAGGGACTATATTAACAGTTGTGGCTGGGATTGCTTGGGGCTTGTCAGGAACGAGTGGCCAATACCTGATGGCACATGGAATTTCGTCTCTGGTTTTAACTAACTTACGACTTTTAATCGCCGGTGGGATTCTCATGGTCTTGGCTTATGCTACTGCAAAGGATAAAATGCTGGCCTTTTTAAAGGATAGAAAGAGTTTGCTGTCTCTTCTTATTTTTGCTCTAATTGGCCTCTTCCTCAATCAATTTGCCTATCTAACTGCTATTCAGGAAACCAATGCAGGAACCGCGACGGTGCTTCAGTATGTTTGCCCTGTCGGGATTTTGATTTATAGCTGTATCAAGGATAAGGTAGCACCGACACTGGGAGAGATTGTTTCTATCATATTAGCCATCGGAGGGACCTTTCTGATCGCCACTCATGGGCAGTTGGACCAGTTATCCATGACACCTGCCGGTCTGTTCTGGGGTCTCTTTTCTGCTCTGACTTACGCACTTTATATCATTTTGCCCATAGCCTTGATTAAGAAGTGGGGGAGCAGTTTGCTCATTGGTGTGGGAATGGTCATAGCAGGTTTAGTCGCCCTTCCTTTTACAGGGGTTCTACAGACTGCTATCCCAACTAGTCTTGATTTTCTCCTTGCATTTGAGGGCATTATCCTTATCGGTACTGTCTTTGCCTATACAGCCTTCTTAAAAGGAGCCAGTCTGATTGGACCGGTCAAGTCAAGCTTGTTGGCTTCTATTGAGCCAATTTCGGCAGTTTTCTTTGCCTTCCTAATTATGAATGAACAATTTTATCCTATTGATTTTCTTGGTATGGCAATGATATTGTTTGCTGTAACTCTGATTTCGTTGAAAGATTTAGTCTTAGAAAAATAAAAAGACTCTTTGTCGTCCGTGACAGAGAGTTTTTGCGTGGTAATCTAATTATTTTCAAGATAAAATTCAAAGCGTTCGCCTACATACTGACTTTTTACGTATTCAAATGCAGTACCATCTTCTAGGTAGGAAACCTGAGTCAAACCTAGAATAGCATGTCCTTTTTCAACTTCCAAATAGTGGGCAATTTTTTCCTTAGCAAGACGAGCATAAATAGTCTGCTGTGATTTACCAATACGGTAGCCGTGTTTTTGCAGAGTTTGAAAGAAATGACTGGTGATTTCTTCTTTTTTAAAGTCCTTAATGAATTTTTCAGGAATAGAAGCAACTTCATAAACTAGAGGAACTTGGTCGGCATAGCGAACCCGTTCCATTCGGATAATATTCTCCGTTGGAGAAATTCCTAGCTTGGCAACTTCCTGTTCATTGGGAATGGTTTTTCTGTAGGAAATGAGTTGGCTAGAGGGTACTTTACCTTGGGACTTAACAATTTCAGTAAAACTGGTTGTCCCTCGCATCTTTTCTTGTACACGTGTACTGGATACAAAGGTGCCACTTCCTACACGGCGCTCTAAAACTCCTTCTTCGACCAAGAGGGAAATAGCTTGGCGGAGGGTCATGCGACTGACCGCAAACTGCTCTGCTAAATCTCTTTCACTGGGAAGTCTCTCACCAATGGCCCAACGATGTTCGTCAATATCCTTTTTAATCTGATCATGGATTTTCATATAAGCGGGTAGCATATTTTTCACTTCATTTCTATCTTTTCTCTATTGTACCCCAATAAACTAGAAAAAGTCAAACTTCGCCTTGTTTAGTTGGTAATTCGCCCTTATTTGTGATAGAATATTGAAAAAAAGATATTTCTTTTGAGAAAGGAAAAAGATGAGCAACATTTCAACTGATTTGCAAGATGTAGAAAAAATCATCGTATTGGACTATGGTAGCCAATACAACCAGCTGATTTCACGCCGTATCCGTGAGATTGGTGTTTTTTCAGAACTAAAGAGCCATAAAATTTCAGCTGCTGAAGTTCGTGAAATCAATCCTGTAGGAATTATCCTATCAGGTGGTCCAAACTCTGTATACGAAGATGGTTCATTTGATATTGACCCAGAAATCTTCGAACTCGGAATTCCAATTTTGGGAATCTGTTATGGTATGCAGTTATTGACCCATAAACTTGGAGGAAAAGTTGTCCCTGCAGGTGATGCTGGAAATCGTGAATATGGTCAATCAACTCTTACTCACACACCATCAGCTCTTTTTGAATCAACACCAGACGAGCAGACTGTTTTGATGAGCCATGGTGATGCGGTTACTGAGATTCCTTCTGACTTTGTTCGTACTGGAACATCAGCTGACTGCCCTTATGCAGCCATTGAAAACCCAGATAAACACATTTACGGTATCCAATTCCACCCAGAAGTTCGTCATTCTGTATACGGAAATGATATCCTTCGTAACTTTGCTCTTAACATCTGTAAAGCTAAAGGCGACTGGACAATGGATAACTTCATCGATATGCAAATCCAAAAAATCCGTGAAACCGTCGGTGATAAACGTGTCCTTCTTGGTCTATCAGGTGGGGTGGACTCATCTGTCGTTGGAGTTCTTCTCCAAAAGGCTATTGGCGATCAATTGATCTGTATCTTCGTAGACCACGGTCTTCTTCGTAAAGGAGAAGCGGATCAAGTTATGGAAATGCTTGGTGGTAAGTTTGGTTTGAATATCGTCAAAGCAGACGCTGCTAAACGTTTCCTTGATAAACTTGCTGGCGTTTCTGACCCTGAACAAAAACGTAAAATCATCGGTAATGAGTTTGTATATGTATTCGATGACGAAGCAAGCAAGCTCAAAGATGTGAAATTCCTTGCTCAAGGAACTCTTTATACAGACGTTATCGAGTCTGGTACGGATACCGCTCAGACAATCAAGTCACACCACAACGTGGGTGGTCTTCCAGAAGACATGCAGTTTGAACTGATCGAACCATTGAACACTCTCTATAAAGACGAAGTTCGTGCCCTTGGTACAGAGCTTGGTATGCCAGACCATATCGTATGGCGCCAACCATTCCCAGGACCAGGACTTGCTATCCGTGTCATGGGTGAAATCACTGAAGAGAAACTTGAAACCGTTCGTGAATCAGACGCTATCCTTCGTGAGGAAATTGCTAAAGCAGGTCTTGACCGCGATATCTGGCAATACTTCACAGTGAACACAGGCGTTCGTTCAGTCGGTGTTATGGGTGACGGTCGTACATATGACTACACGATTGCAATCCGTGCTATCACCTCTATCGATGGTATGACAGCTGACTTTGCAAAGATTCCTTGGGATGTCCTTCAAAAGATTTCTGTACGTATCGTAAACGAAGTGGACCACGTTAACCGCATCGTCTATGATATTACAAGTAAACCACCTGCAACAGTTGAGTGGGAGTAAATCTATAAATACTTTACTCTTATAGTAAATGAAAAATAAGGATTTCGAGAGAACAAAATCGTTCTCTCTTTTTTTAGCTGAATATTTTAAGTAAAAGGTTAAGCTATTCTTTCATAAAACAAGACAGAATGGTTGCCTCCAAAGTCTCATCATAAGAGAACAGTTATATTCTCTGGATCTACTTTTGAGATGGTAAAAATAGATATACTGATATCCATTCCTTTTATCATATCCTTGATTTCTTAAGTTTTAAAGACAGTTTAATCAGGATTCCTTTTATATATCGATTAAGAAATAAATAATCTGTCTTGAATCCTACCATAGATGTATAAAGAGTCATTTTGTTTTTTTGTTTTGTATCAGTATCAATCCGTTCTGATATTGTTTTTTGAATTTTAGAAAATTCTAGTACAGTAGTTAGGAAGTTTTTATAAATTTATTGTATTTAATTCTTGAGTTGATACCTTTACTTTTTTAGTTAATTATGTAATAATGTTAACAATACAAATAAATGAAAGTTGGTGTTTCTATTGCATAAAGCAGTAAAACAAGAAAAAGGTCATGGCTATCTCCGTAAAACTAAGTTAGGTTTGTTAAGTGGTATTATCCTAACGACTGCTTTAGGGAGTTTATTTTTAAATGGGATTGTAAGCGCTGACGAACAACCAAATTCAAGTACACCTCCTAATGCAGCACAGACTCCTCCTAGCGAAACTGTGGTTCAAAGTGAGTATGAAACGAGTACAACACATACGGTAAAAGAAACCGAGTTAAAAGCTAAAGTTGAAGAAGTAAAAGCTTTAGGGGTTAAGGTTACAGAAACACCCACTGAAAATGTAGGTGTTGCAAATAGTTCTTCTGAGGTTACACATTTACGCGCAACTGCTGAAGAAAAAGTAGATGCTCAAATTCGTGATTTAGAGTCTGCAAAAGCTGAACAAGAACAAGTGAAAGCGGATAGAGTTAAGATTGATGAGTTTAAAAATACTTTTATTAATGCTAATTATATCAAAGTAAAAGCTAGATTAGTTTCTCAGGTAAATAGTCGAGATATCGATGAAGATGTCTCGAAAGAAGCGTCAGTTAGCCCGATTACATCAAGTAGCGGTGAAATTCGGTATTTGAAAGCGAATGAATTGGAGTTAACTGATTCTCAAGGTTTGTATAATGCAGTATCGAAACCAACTACTGAGGAAGTTACAGAAACATTTATTAAGGTACCTGATCGAATTGGAATTACAGATAAATATGCAACAAATCGTGTGAATATCGGGTATCCTGCTCGTATAGTGGAACTAACTCCAAACACTGTGTATAGTTACACCATCACACCTCGTTCAGATAGTGTTTTATCTAGTATTTACGGTATCGGTAGTATTGAGACAACTGCTAAATTTGAGTATACACTACCTGAAGAAACCAAACTTTACGCTACATTTAGTAGTAAACCTGTTGAGACTCATGTAATTATTAAAAACTTAACTCGACGTGCTGAAAATCATACTGATTTCATTGGTTATACTCGAACTTATACATATAAGGATAAGCAAGGGAATATTATTCCAATTAAAGATTTATATGCAAAATTCTTAGATATCCAAGGTTTTAAGGGTAAAGGGGTTATAACGTCTTCTGATATTCCAAAATCTAAATTATCCGAGTTTGAATTACGTTCAGCTGGTGCTGATTACACTTATAGACAAGAAACATCTTTACTTGGAGAAAATACAATTTCTCAAAAAGAGTACATTGCTAGTAAAGTAGTTCCTAATAAACGTAATCAGTTTACACCTCGCATTGTTTATGCATCAAATATCCAAAGAGTTGAATTGACAGATACAGAAAAAGCAATCAACGGTGTGTCTCGCACTTTCCATACTGTTACTTATACAGAAGTTCAAAACAAAGGTTTAGTGACTCAGAAGTTTGTAAACGAACAAGGTGTTGAAATTGCACCTAGTGTTAAATCTGAACTTAAAGAAGTAGGTTCTGAGGTATCTTTAACTCATCCGACCGATTTAGACTTTGAGAACAAGCGTTATACCTTTAAAGAACAAGACAAACAAGATATTACAGAGATTGTGAAAGGTGAAACTGTCATTACCTATGTGTATAAACAGAAGTATGAGAACAACTTACCACCTGTAGAAACAGAAACAAAAATTCCAATTACGACAACTTATGTAGAAGACAAAACAATCGACTATGGTACGGAAATTGTTGAATCGAACGGTAGCGAAGGTAAAATTGTTACTACAACACCTAAAATTGTGAATGAACTTGATGGTACTGTAACTGACGGTAAGTCGACTGAAAAAGAAACTCCTATGGTACCAAAAGTGGTTAAAGTAGGTACGAAACCAACAGTTGTAGAAACAACTACTCCATATACAACACGTTATGTAGAAGATAATACAAAAGATAAAGACTATCGAGAAGTAACAAAATCTGGTAAAGCTGGTAAAACAACTACTACGACAACTTATACCTTAAATCCTAATACAGGAGCAGTAACATCGAACGAACCAACCATGATTACTGAAGAAGCAGTAGAAGAAGTTATCACAGTAGGTACGAAACCAACAGTTGTAGAAACAACTACTCCATATACAACGCGTTATGTAGAAGATAATACAAAAGATAAAGACTATCGAGAAGTAACAAAATCTGGTAAATCTGGTAAAACAACTACTACGACAACTTATACCTTGAATCCTAATACAGGTGCAGTAACATCGAACGAACCAACCACGATTACTGAAGAAGCAGTAGAAGAAGTTATCACAGTAGGTACGAAACCAACAGTTGTAGAAACAACTACTCCATATACAACACGTTATGTAGAAGATAGTACAAAAGATAAAGATTATCGTGAAGTAACAAGACCTGGTAAATCTGGTAAGACAACTACTACGACAACTTATACCTTGGATCCTAATACAGGAGCAGTAACACCGAATGAACCAACCACGATTACTGAAGAAGCAGTAGAAGAAGTTATCACAGTAGGTACGAAACCAAAGGTTGAGGCACCAAAGGTTGAAACGCCAAAAGTTGAAACACCAAAGGTTGAAACGCCAAAGGTTGAAACACCAAAGGTTGAAATGCCAAAAGTTGAAACACCAAAAGTTGAAACACCAAAGGTTGAGTCACCAAAGGTTGAGTCACCAAAGGTTGAAACGCCAAAAGTTGAAACACCAAAAGTTGAAACACCAAAGGTTGAAACGCCAAAGGTTGAGACACCAAAGGTAGAAGTACCAAAATCAAAGACACCAACTGAACAATCGACAAAAGAAACTTCACAAATTCCGACTTCTGTAGCAAGTAAGAGAGAGGAATTGCCTAATACAGGTACAGAAGATCATGCTAATCTTGTAGTCTTAGGACTTCTAGGAGTTTTGAGTGGATTTGGATTTCTTGCACACAAGAAAAAAGAAGTGGAGAAATAGTTTTTCCTAACCTATATTAGAAAAGGGCTCACATCTGTGGGCTTTTTCTCTTTGACAATCTTTTTGCTTTAATAATCTAAAAGATTAGAATTGTCAAAACAATCTGTCTAGGCTTGATTTTATGGCTTATTTACTATAAAATGAGAAGGAAAAACGTCAAACTTTTATATTGCAAATAGGAGAAAACATGACAAAAACATTAAAACGTCCAGAGGTTTTATCACCTGCAGGGACTTTAGAGAAGCTAAAAGTAGCTGTTCAATATGGAGCGGATGCTGTCTTTATCGGTGGTCAGGCCTATGGTCTTCGTAGCCGTGCCGGAAACTTTACTTTCGAACAGATGGAAGAAGGCGTACAGTTTGCGGCTAAGTACGGTGCTAAGGTTTATGTGGCTGCCAACATGGTTATGCACGAAGGAAATGAAGCTGGTGCTGGTGAGTGGTTCCGTAAACTGCGTGATATCGGGATTGCAGCAGTTATCGTATCTGACCCAGCCTTGATCATGATTGCAGCGACTGAAGCACCAGGTCTTGAAATCCACCTCTCTACCCAAGCAAGTGCAACTAACTATGAAACCCTTGAGTTCTGGAAAGAACTGGGCTTGACTCGTGTCGTTTTGGCGCGTGAGGTTTCGATGGAAGAATTAGCTGAAATCCGCAAACGTACAGATGTTGAGATTGAAGCCTTTGTCCACGGAGCCATGTGTATTTCTTACTCTGGTCGTTGTACTCTTTCAAACCACATGAGTATGCGTGATGCTAACCGTGGTGGTTGCTCTCAGTCTTGCCGTTGGAAGTATGATCTTTATGATATGCCATTTGGGAAAGAACGTAAGAGCTTGAAAGGGGAAATCCCAGAAGAATTTTCAATGTCAGCTGTTGACATGTCCATGATTGACCATATCCCAGATATGATTGAAAATGGTGTGGACAGTCTAAAAATCGAAGGACGCATGAAGTCTATTCACTATGTTTCAACAGTAACTAACTGTTATAAGGCTGCTGTTGATGCTTATCTAGAGAGTCCAGAGAAGTTTGAAGCTATCAAGCAAGACTTGATTGATGAGATGTGGAAGGTTGCCCAACGTGAATTAGCAACAGGTTTCTATTACGGTACACCATCTGAAAATGAGCAGTTGTTTGGTGCTCGTCGTAAAATTCCTGAGTATAAGTTTGTCGCTGAAGTAGTTTCTTATGATGATGCGACACAAACAGCAACTATTCGTCAACGGAATGTCATTAACGAAGGCGACCAAGTTGAGTTTTATGGCCCAGGTTTCCGTCATTTTGAAACGTATATCGAAGATTTACATGATGCCAAAGGAAATAAAATCGATCGTGCTCCTAATCCAATGGAACTCTTGACTATCAAGGTTCCACAACCTGTTCAAGCTGGAGACATGGTTCGAGCTCTTAAAGAAGGTCTTATCAATCTTTATAAGGAAGATGGAACCAGCGTCACAGTTCGTGCTTAATAAACATGTAGGAGACGAAAGTTTTCTAGTTGCTTTCCCTTTAATCCTACTTACTAAAAGAACATTAGGTTAAAGAAAATATATTAATTTCCATCCGAGATTTCATCTCGGATTTTTCATTATTTTTCAGAAAGACCTAGATAATGGACGGATTTATTACAAGTTTTTTCCAAAGTTTTCTATATAATAAGCTAAAAAATAGTAAAATTGTAAATAATTTTCATTAAACGCTTTCAACGTAAGTAAAAAGTTGACAAATCCAATTTTTAGGACTAAACTAAGTAAGTAAATTTTAATTAAAAGGAGAATTCGTCATGAATTTAACATTTTTCGGTCTATGTCTTGCCTGTATGGGTGTATCTCTTGGTGAAGGTATGTTGATGAACGGTTTGTTGAAATCAGTTGCTCGCCAACCAGATATCATCTCAGAACTACGTAGTTTGATGATCCTAGGGGTTGCCTTTATTGAAGGTACTTTCTTCGTTACTCTTGTCTTTTCATTTATCATCAAATAAAAGAAGTATAAATTGAAAAAGGGAGGATTTTAGATGGAAGAAAGTATTAATCCAACCATCAATATTGGTCCTGTTACCTTTAATTTAACCATAGTAGTTTTGACTTTGTTGACTGTAGCACTTATTTTTGGCTTTATTTATTGGGCAACTCGAAATATGACTTTGAGACCCACAGGAAAACAAAATGTATTAGAGTATTTATTTGATTTTGTTGTTGGATTTACAAAATCAAACCTTGGTCCAATGATAAAGGATTATTCTCTCTTTTATTTCTGTTTATTCCTATTTATGGCCATTGCAAATAATATTGGCTTAATGGCTAGAATTCAGACTACAGATGGTGTAAATCTTTGGACCTCACCAACAGCAAATTTGTCATTTGACTTGGTCTTGTCTTTTACAATTATCTTAATGACACACGTAGAAGGAATTCGTCGTCGTGGAATCAAAAAGTATTTAAAAGCATTTGTAACACCAGGTTTTATGACACCAATGAATCTCTTGGAAGAAGTTACCAATCTCCTTTCACTTGCATTGCGGGTATTTGGTAATATCTTTGCAGGGGAAGTGATGGCAAGTATGTTAGTCCTACTTTCTCATCAGGCCTTCTATTGGTACCCTATTGCTTTTGGAACAAATCTAATCTGGACTGCATTTTCTGTTTTTATTTCTTGTGTACAAGCATATGTATTTACATTGTTATCTTCAATGTACCTAGGAAATAAAATTAATGATGAAGAATAGAAAGGAGTAGTTTATGAATGTAACAGTAGGTGAATTACTTGGTGATTTTATACTAATCGCTGGTTCCTTTATTCTCTTGCTAGTCTTGGTTAAGAAATATGCTTGGTCAAATTTGACTAGTATTTTCGAACAAAGAGCAGAAAAAATTGCAGCAGATATTGACGGAGCTGAACAAGCACGTCAAAAAGCAGAAGTATTGGCTCAAAAACGCGAAGATGAATTGGCTGGTAGCCGTAAAGAAGCTAAGACAATCATTGAGAATGCGAAAGAAACAGCTGAGAAAAGCAAAGCTAGTATTTTAGCAGATGCTAAGCTAGAAGCAGGACGCTTGAAAGAAAAAGCGAACCAAGAAATTGCTCAAAATAAAGCTGAAGCTTTACAAAGCGTTAAGGGTGAGGTAGCAGATTTGACAATCAGCTTGGCTGGTAAAATCATCTCACAAAACCTTGACGGTCATGCCCATAAAGAACTCATTGATCAGTATATCGATCAGTTAGGAGAAGCTTAATGGACAAGAAAACAGTAAAGGTAATTGAAAAATACAGCATGCCTTTTGTCCAATTGGTTATAGAAAAAGGAGAAGAAGACCGTATCTTTTCAGACTTAGCTCAAATCAAGCAAGTTGCTGAAGAAACAGCCTTACCTTCTTTTTTAAAAAAAGTGGCAGTAGACGAGTCTGACAAGGAAAAAACAATTGCGTTCTTCCAAGATTCAGTATCATCTTTATTGCAAAACTTTATTCAGGTTCTTATCTACAATCACAGAGCAAATCTTTTTTATGATATTCTTGTAGATTGTTTGAACCGACTTGAAAAAGAAACAAATCGATTTGAAGTGACGATTACGTCAGCTCATCCTTTAACGGATGAACAGAAGAGTCGCTTGCTCCCTTTGATTGAGAAAAAAATGTCTCTTAAAATAAGGAGTGTAAAAGAACAAATCGATGAAAGTCTTATTGGTGGTTTTGTCATTTTTGCCAATCACAAGACAATTGATGTGAGTATTAAACAACAACTTAAAGTTGTTAAAGAAAATTTGAAATAGAAAGTGGTGTTCTTTTGGCAATTAACGCACAAGAAATCAGCGCTTTAATTAAGCAACAAATTGAAAATTTCAAACCCAATTTTGATGTGACTGAAACAGGTGTTGTAACCTATATCGGGGACGGTATCGCGCGTGCTCACGGTCTTGAAAATGCCATGAGTGGAGAGTTGTTGATTTTTGAAAACGGCTCTTATGGGATGGCTCAAAACTTGGAGTCAACAGACGTTGGTATTATCATCCTAGGTGACTTTACAGATATCCGTGAAGGCGATACAATCCGACGTACAGGGAAAATCATGGAAGTCCCAGTAGGTGAAAGTCTGATTGGTCGTGTTGTGGATCCTCTTGGTCGTCCAGTTGATGGTCTTGGAGAAATCCACACTGATAAAACTCGTCCAGTAGAAGCACCAGCTCCTGGTGTTATGCAACGTAAGTCTGTATCAGAACCATTGCAAACTGGTTTGAAAGCTATTGACGCCCTTGTACCGATTGGCCGTGGTCAACGTGAGTTGATTATCGGTGACCGTCAGACAGGGAAAACAACCATTGCGATTGATACAATCTTGAACCAAAAAGGTCAAGATATGATCTGTATCTATGTTGCGATTGGACAAAAAGAATCAACAGTTCGTACGCAAGTAGAAACACTACGTCAGTACGGTGCCTTGGATTACACAATCGTTGTGACAGCCTCTGCTTCACAACCATCTCCCTTGCTCTTCCTAGCTCCTTATGCTGGGGTTGCCATGGCGGAAGAATTTATGTACCAAGGTAAGCATGTTTTGATCGTTTATGATGATCTTTCAAAACAAGCGGTAGCTTATCGTGAACTGTCTCTCTTGCTTCGTCGTCCTCCAGGTCGTGAAGCTTTCCCAGGGGATGTTTTCTACCTTCACAGCCGTTTGCTTGAGCGCTCAGCTAAAGTTTCTGATGAACTTGGTGGTGGATCTATTACAGCCCTACCGTTTATCGAGACACAAGCAGGAGATATCTCTGCCTATATCGCAACCAACGTGATTTCTATCACTGACGGACAAATTTTCCTTGGCGATGGTCTCTTCAATGCGGGTATTCGTCCAGCCATCGATGCGGGTTCATCTGTATCACGTGTAGGTGGTTCTGCACAAATTAAAGCCATGAAAAAGGTTGCTGGTACACTTCGTATCGACCTTGCTTCATACCGTGAGTTGGAAGCCTTCACTAAGTTTGGTTCTGACTTGGACGCAGCAACACAGGCTAAGTTGAACCGTGGACGTCGTACAGTTGAAGTCTTGAAACAACCTGTTCACAAACCATTACCTGTTGAGAAACAAGTAACCATTCTCTATGCTTTGACACATGGTTTCTTGGATACTGTTCCAGTAGATGATATTGTTCGTTTCGAGGAAGAGTTCCATGCCTTCTTTGATGCTCAACATCCAGAGATTTTGGAAACCATTCGTGATACAAAAGACTTGCCAGAAGAAGCAGTCTTGGATGCTGCGATTACAGAGTTTCTCAATCAAACCAGCTTCCAATAAGAATAGAGGTGTCAGATGGCAGTATCTCTAAATGATATTAAAACAAAAATCGCCTCAACAAAAAATACTAGTCAAATCACAAATGCCATGCAGATGGTATCAGCTGCTAAGCTAGGTCGTTCTGAAGAAGCTGCTCGCAACTTCCAAGTTTATGCTCAGAAAGTTCGTAAACTTTTGACGGATATTCTTCATGGGAATGGAGCTGGTAGTTCAACCAATCCGATGTTGATTAGCCGTCCAGTTAAGAAGACAGGCTATATCGTCATTACATCAGACCGAGGTTTGGTTGGAGGTTATAATTCCTCTATTCTGAAAGCCGTTATGGAGCTGAAAGAAGAATACCATCCAGACGGTAAAGGTTTTGAAATGATCTGTATTGGTGGAATGGGAGCTGATTTCTTTAAAGCTCGTGGTATTCAACCACTTTATGAACTACGTGGCTTGGCAGATCAACCAAGCTTTGATGAAGTTCGTAAGATTATTTCAAAAACTGTTGAAATGTACCAAAATGAACTTTTTGATGAACTCTATGTCTGCTATAACCACCATGTCAATACGCTAACCAGTCAAATGCGTGTGGAGCAAATGCTTCCAATTGTTGACTTGGATCCAAATGAAGCGGATGACAGTTACAGTTTGACCTTTGAGTTGGAAACTAGTCGAGAAGAAATTTTGGAGCAGTTGTTGCCTCAATTTGCAGAAAGTATGATTTATGGTGCTATTATCGATGCTAAGACAGCTGAAAATGCTGCTGGTATGACAGCCATGCAAACAGCGACAGATAATGCTAAGAAAGTCATTAATGATTTGACAATTCAGTATAACCGTGCCAGACAGGCGGCGATTACACAAGAAATTACAGAAATCGTAGCAGGAGCTAGTGCCTTAGAATAGGCACTAGTCCAGCTCGTATGAAAATGAACTTAGGACCTAGTTAAGCTAGGGACCGACAGTATCTTATATAGAATAGGAGAAGGAGATGAGTTCAGGTAAAATTGCTCAGGTTATCGGTCCCGTTGTAGACGTCTTGTTTGCAGCAGGGGAAAAACTTCCTGAGATTAACAATGCACTTGTCGTCTACAAAAATGACGAAAGAAAAACAAAAATCGTCCTTGAAGTAGCCTTGGAGTTGGGAGATGGTATGGTCCGTACTATCGCCATGGAATCAACAGATGGTTTGACTCGTGGAATGGAAGTATTGGACACAGGTCGTCCAATCTCTGTACCAGTAGGTAAAGAAACTTTGGGACGTGTCTTCAATGTTTTGGGAGATACCATTGACTTGGAAGCTCCTTTTACAGAAGATGCAGAGCGTCAGCCAATTCATAAAAAAGCTCCAACTTTTGATGAGTTGTCTACCTCTTCTGAAATCCTTGAAACAGGGATTAAGGTTATCGACCTTCTTGCCCCTTACCTTAAAGGTGGTAAGGTTGGACTTTTCGGTGGTGCCGGAGTTGGTAAAACCGTCTTAATCCAAGAATTGATTCACAACATTGCCCAAGAACACGGTGGTATTTCAGTATTTACCGGTGTTGGGGAACGTACTCGTGAGGGTAATGACCTTTACTGGGAAATGAAAGAATCAGGCGTTATCGAGAAGACAGCCATGGTATTTGGTCAGATGAATGAGCCACCAGGAGCACGTATGCGTGTTGCTCTTACTGGTTTGACAATTGCTGAATATTTCCGTGATGTTGAAGGCCAAGACGTGCTTCTCTTTATCGATAATATCTTCCGTTTCACTCAGGCTGGTTCAGAAGTATCTGCCCTTTTGGGTCGTATGCCATCAGCCGTTGGTTACCAACCAACACTTGCTACGGAAATGGGTCAATTGCAAGAGCGTATTACATCAACTAAAAAGGGTTCTGTAACCTCTATCCAGGCTATCTATGTGCCAGCGGATGACTATACTGACCCAGCGCCAGCAACAGCCTTCGCTCACTTGGATTCAACAACCAACTTGGAACGTAAGTTGGTACAATTGGGTATCTACCCAGCCGTTGACCCACTTGCTTCAAGCTCACGTGCCTTGGCACCTGAAATCGTTGGAGAAGAGCACTATGCAGTTGCTGCTGAAGTAAAACGTGTTCTTCAACGTTACCATGAATTGCAAGATATCATTGCTATCCTTGGTATGGATGAGCTTTCTGATGAAGAAAAGACCTTGGTTGCTCGTGCCCGTCGTATCCAGTTCTTCTTGTCACAAAACTTCAACGTTGCTGAACAATTTACTGGTCAACCAGGTTCTTATGTTCCAGTTGCTGAAACTGTTCGTGGCTTTAAGGAAATCCTTGATGGTAAACACGATCACTTGCCAGAAGATGCCTTCCGTGGGGTTGGTTCTATCGAAGATGTGATTGCGAAAGCTGAAAAAATGGGATTTTAAGAGGTGATCTATGGCTCAGTTAACTGTCCAGATCGTGACACCAGATGGTCTCGTCTATGATCACCATGCCAGCTTTGTATCAGTTCGAACTCTGGATGGTGAGATGGGAATCTTGCCACGACATGAAAATATGATTGCAGTTTTAGCAGTTGATGAGGTTAAGGTTAAACGTGTAGATAATGAAAATCACGTGAACTGGATTGCAGTGAACGGAGGTGTTATCGAAGTTGCTAATGGTGTTATCACAATCGTTGCTGACTCTGCAGAACGTGCTCGTGATATCGACGTTAGTCGCGCAGAACGTGCCAAACTTCGAGCAGAGCGTGAAATTGAAGAAGCACAAGACAAACACTTGATTGACCAAGAACGTCGTGCGAAGATTGCACTGCAACGTGCCATTAACCGTATTAATGTCGGAAATAGACTATAAGAAAAAAATGAACTTGAGTTACCAAGTTCATTTTTTATGTTTTCTTAAGGGGCAAAACTGATGCAGACTGCTTCTGGGACATGGAAGTCATTAGAAAGTTCTGCTAGACGTCCAGTTTCAGAATTGCGTTTAAAGACAGTTGCATTGTCAGAGTCCTGATGGACAGCAATGACAAATTCTTGATCCGGTGTCAAATCAAAATCACGTGGAGTCTGACCATGTGTCGGAACGATTTCTAACAACTCTAAGCTACCGTCCGCAAGAATTGTATATACTGCGATAGAATCATGACCACGGTTAGAGGCGTAGAGGTATTTACCATCTTTAGAGAGACGAATAGCAGCAGTACCATTAAAGCCTTCATAACCGTCTGGTAGAGTTGAAATGACTTGCATGCGTTCAAATTCGCCAACACCATCGTAGATTAGAACTTCGATAGTGCTATTGAGTTCACAAATGAGATAAGCGATTTTATAATGGTTATGGAAAATAATATGGCGTGAGCCTGCTCCTGGCTGGCTATGATAGGTATAGAGCTTAGATAATTTTCCTTCTGAATCAAGATCGTAAGTAATTACTTGGTCAGTACCCAAGTCGCAGGTCACTAGATAGTGGTCAGGTGTTAAATCTGTATAGTGAACATGTGGAGAAGCTTGATTTTCATGTGGACCTTGGCCACTGTGTTGATCAACATCACTAAGTAGAAGACAACCATCTTCCTGACGTTTATAAACAAGGACCTGTCCCTTGTGATAGTTTGCTGCGTACACCAAATCACGCTCTTCATCAACGGCAACATAACAGTGGGGGGCTCCCTCTTCAACGACGTGATTTAATAAGGTACCATTAGTTTGATAGGCTGCAATTCCACCCTTATCGTCTTGGCTACCAACAGTGTATAAATGCTGGTGCTGGTCAAAGGCAAGGTAGGTTGGACTTGGCTCAGTAGCAAAAAGTTCTAGATTTGAAAGCTGACCAGTTTCTGTATCAAAGTCTGCCTTGTAAATCCCTTGAGAAGTCCGACGTGTATAAGTTCCAAAATAAACAGTTTCTTTCATAACTTTACCTCTATATAAAAGATAAGACTATTATATCACAAAAATTGTAGTTGGAGGAATTCTATAACGCATAATTAAACATAATAAAATATTAAATTTAACTTGTTTTTGTATTGATTTCCTTTTGAAAAGTGCTATAATAATCCTATACAAATTGTAAAGGAGTTTGTTTATGAAAAAACGTGTTTTCTTAGCAGCAGGAGTTGCTGTACTCTCGGCAGCTGTCCTAGCAGCGTGTTCATCTGGTAATGCTAATAAAGAAGCAAATAAACCAGTTACTTATGCCTATGTATTTTCATCAGATCCTTCGACTCTGGATTATACAGTTTCTGGAAATGTCAGCACTAAACAGGTCACAGGTAACGTTATTGACGGTTTGCTTGAAAATGACCAATATGGCAATCTGGTTCCATCAGTTGCAGAAGATTGGACTGTTTCCAAAGATGGTTTAACCTATACCTATAAAATCCGTCAGGGTGTCAAATGGTATACCAATGAGGGGGAAGAGTATGGTGAAGTCAAGGCTCAGGACTTTGTAACTGGTCTGAAACATGCAGCAGATAAGAAATCACAGGCTCTTTATCTCGTACAGGATTCTATCAAAGGATTGGATGACTATGTAAATGGGAAAACAACAGATTTTTCTAGTGTTGGGGTAAAAGCAACTGACGATTATACTGTAGTCTATACTTTGAATCATCCAGAATCTTTCTGGAATTCAAAAACAACAATGGGAGTCCTTGCACCAGTTAATGAAGACTTTTTAGCTTCTAAAGGAGATGACTTTGGTAAACCAACGGATGTAACGAGCATTCTATACAATGGGCCTTATCTCCTCAAAGGTCTTACATCTAAGTCTTCTATCGAAATGACCAAAAATCAAAACTACTGGGATAAACAAAATGTCTTTATTGATGATATCAAATTATCCTTCTTTGATGGTCAAGATGCAGACTCTCTAGGACGCGGTTTTGATGAGGGACACTATCCAGCTGCACCACTCTTTAAAAACTCTGCTAACTATGAACGTCTAAAAGAAAAATACAAGGATGATATTGTGTATGGTCAACAGCGTGGAGGAGTTTTTTATATCTCAACCAATATCGACCGTGTAAATTACAATCACACTGCTAAAACAAGTGATGCAGAAAAAACTTCTACTAAGAAAGCCTTGTTAAACAAAGATTTCCGTCAAGCCTTGGCTTTTGCGGTAGATCGTAAAGCAGGGATCTCTCAAGTATTTGGTGATGAAGTAGGACCTCGTAAGTTACGGACAAGTTTCACTCCTCCAACATTTGTTCAAGTAGGAGATCAAACATTTGGTCAAGTTACTAAGACAGAATTGGATAAATTGGATAATGTCTGGAAAGATGTCAGTCTTGATGATGCCCAAGATTCACTACATAGTGTAGATAAAGCCAAAGCTAAGTTTGAAGCTGCTAAGAAAACCCTTCAAGCTGAAGGAGTACAGTTCCCAATTCATTTAGATTTGCCAATTTCTTCATCAAATCCAGATTTTATTCGTCAGGTTCAGTCTTATAAACAATCCATTGAGGAAGCCTTAGGCTCTGACAATGTAGTTGTTGATATTCAACAAGTTTCTGATGACGAATTGGGAAGTATGACTACTCTAGCTACTTCCAATGCAAATACTGACTGGGATATTAATGCAGTCAGTGGTTGGACTCCAGACTTTGCAGATCCATCGACTTATCTAGATGTATTTGATCCAACTTCAGGTCCAAGTCTCCTAAGTGCTCTTGGTGTGGCACCAGGAACAGACAATCCAGTTATTAAAACAGTTGGATTGGATAAATACAAAGAATTGATTGATGATGCAAATAGTGAGAAAACAGACCTTCAAAAACGTTATTCCAAATATTCTAAGGCTCAAGCTTGGTTGTCAGATAGTGCACTTGTTATTCCAGTATACTCTGATGGTGCTCAAATGCTAGTGACGAAAATGGTTCCTGGCAGTGGTGCCGGTGGCTGGGTAGGTGACAAGACTAGTGAAAATAGCTACAAGTATCTGAAAATCCAAGATAAGATTGTCACTACTAAAGAAATGGATGAGTTCCGCAAGAAATTTGCTGATGAAAAAGCCAAATCCAATGCTGATTATCAGAAGAACTTAGACCGTCATATTCAAGACTAATCGAATCTCCTCTTTTGAGGAGATTTTTTATGTTGCTGTCTCCATGTAAGCACTTTAAAAAAGAGTTATTTTGATTTAAAAATGGTATAATGAGAGAACAATAGAAAGGAAGTATTTATGGAGCAAAAAGAGAAACATTTTAGCCTATCTTGGTTTTTCAAGTGGTTTTTGGATAATAAGGCCATTACGGTATTTTTGGTGACCTTATTATTGGGACTGAATCTTTTTATTTTAAGTAAGATTAGTTTTCTATTTTCACCTGTTTTAGACTTTTTGGCGGTCGTGATGTTGCCAGTCATTCTATCTGGTTTGCTATATTATTTATTAAATCCTATTGTTGATTGGATGGAGAAGCATAAGGTGAATCGTGTTATAGCTATCACTATTGTCTTTGTCATCATCGCTCTTTTTATCATTTGGGGCTTGGCAGTAGCTATTCCAAATCTGCAACGTCAAGTTTTAACATTTGCAAGAAATGTACCAATCTATCTTGAAGATGCTGACAGGGTTATTGATGATTTGGTAACCAAGCGTTTACCAGATGATTTCAGGCCTCAGTTAGAACAAGTTTTGACAAACTTCTCTAGTCAGGCTACAGTTTGGGCGAGCAAGGTTTCATCTCAGGCAGTCAACTGGGTGAGTGCCTTTATTAGCGGGGCTTCTCAAGTGATTGTTGCCTTGATTATCGTTCCTTTCATGCTCTTTTATCTCTTACGTGATGGGAAAGGCCTGCGTCACTATTTGACCCAATTCATGCCAACGAAATTGAAAGAACCTGTTGGACAAGTTTTATCAGATGTGAATCAGCAGTTGTCCAACTATGTTCGAGGGCAAGTGACAGTGGCTATTATTGTTGCGGTAATGTTTATGATCTTCTTCAAGATCATTGGTCTACGCTATGCGGTTACGCTGGGTGTTACTGCTGGTATTCTAAATCTGGTTCCTTATCTTGGTAGCTTCTTAGCCATGCTCCCTGCTCTAGTATTGGGTTTGATTGCTGGTCCAGTCATGCTTTTGAAAGTAGTGATTGTCTTTATCGTAGAACAAACTATTGAAGGCCGTTTTGTCTCTCCATTGATTTTGGGAAGTCAATTAAATATCCATCCCATTAATGTTCTCTTTGTCTTGTTAACTTCAGGATCCATGTTTGGTATCTGGGGAGTCTTGCTCGGTATTCCGGTTTATGCCTCTGCAAAGGTTGTGATTTCAGCGATTTTTGAATGGTATAAGGTAGTCAGTGGCCTATATGAACTAGAGGGAGAGGAAGCTAAGAGTGAACAATAGTCAACGGATGTTACAGGCTTTCGAAGAGCAAGATTTAGTTAAGGCAGAACATTATTTCGTCAAAGCTTTAGAAAATGATCCAAGTGACCTTCTGTATGAGTTAGCTACTTATCTTGAAGGAATTGGTTTTTATCCTCAGGCCAAGGAAATTTACCTGAAAATTGTAGAAAATTTTCCAGAGGTTAATCTCAATCTAGCAGCTATTGCTAGCGAGGATGGTCAAATTGAGGAAGCCTTTGCCTATCTAGAGGAAATCCAAGCTGACAGTGACTGGTATGTTTCGGCTTTGGCTCTTAAAGCAGACCTCTACCAGCTGGAAGGTTTGACAGATGTGGCGCGTGAGAAATTATTGGAGGCATTGACTTACTCAGAAGATCCTCTCTTGATATTGGGATTAGCAGAGTTGGATAGTGAGTTGGAAAATTACCAAGAAGCTATTCAAGGCTATGCCCAGTTAGATAATCGTACTATTTATGAGCAAACAGGCATTTCTACCTATCAACGAATTGGCTTTGCCTATGCCCAGTTGGGGAAATTTGAAACGGCTACAGAGTTTTTAGAAAAAGCCCTGGAGTTAGAATACGATGACCTAACAGCTTTTGAGTTGGCCAGTCTTTACTTTGATCAAGAAGAATATCAAAAAGCTGTTCTATACTTTAAGCAACTTGATACCATTTCACCTGATTTTGAAGGCTATGAGTATGGTTACAGTCAG
Organism: bacterium; assembly: GCA_905221285.1. GTDB lineage: Bacteria > Bacillota > Bacilli > Lactobacillales > Streptococcaceae > Streptococcus. Next base: position 224,432 of record CAJNCM010000003.1, on the reverse strand, counting down.
GCCTTACATAAGGAACATCAAGTTCAAGAAGCCCTGCGTATCGCTAAGCAAGGCTTAGAGAAAAATCCCTTTGAAACTCGCCTCTTGCTAGCTGCTTCACAATTTTCTTATGAATTGCATGATGCTAGTGGAGCAGAGAACTACCTCCTTACTGCTAAAGAAGATGCTGAGGATACGGAAGAAATCTTACTCCGTCTAGCAACTATTTATCTGGAGCAGGAGCGTTATGAAGATATTCTAGACTTGCAAAGTGAGGAGCCAGAAAATCTTTTGACCAAGTGGATGATTGCTCGTTCCTATCAAGAAATGGACGATTTGGATTCTGCCTATGAGCATTACCAAGAATTAGTAGGAGATTTGAAGGACAATCCAGAGTTTCTGGAACACTATATCTATCTCTTGCGTGAACTGGGCTACTTTGAGGAAGCAAAAGTCAATGCCCAAGCTTACTTAAAACTAGTTCCAGATGATGTGCAAATGCAAGAACTATTTGAGAGATTGTAAGAATATATTTTTAAAAACTGTATCTAATCATTTTTGATAGATATAGTTTTTCTTTTTCAAATAGAATTTTTTTACAAAAATTCTTGGTTATTTTGTTTATTTATGCTATAATAGGAACAATTATTTTTAGGAGGTGCAGTATGTCTTATTTGTTTGAGATATTACCGAGTTTATTGAGCGGTGCAAGCATGACTTTGCAGGTTTTTGCACTGGTCTTGATTTTTTCTATTCCTTTGGGCGTTTTGATTGCCTTTGCCTTGCAAGTCCATTGGAAGCCCCTCCATCATCTGATTAATATTTATATTTGGATTATGCGAGGCACACCCTTGCTCTTGCAATTAATCTTTATCTATTATGTGCTGCCAAGTATTGGGATTCGTTTGGACCGTCTTCCTGCGGCTATCATTGCCTTTGTATTGAATTATGCGGCTTACTTTGCTGAAATCTTCCGTGGAGGGATTGATACCATTCCTAACGGTCAATATGAGGCTGCTAAGGTCTTGAAATTCAGTCCTTTTGACACAGTACGCTATATTATCTTGCCCCAAGTGACCAAGATTGTTCTTCCTAGCGTATTTAACGAAGTCATGAGTTTGGTCAAGGATACTTCTCTGGTCTATGCTCTAGGTATTTCAGACCTTATCTTGGCTAGTCGAACAGCTGCAAACCGTGATGCTAGTCTGGTTCCAATGTTCTTAGCAGGAGCCATTTACTTGATTTTGATTGGGATTGTGACCATTCTTGCCAAAAAAGTTGAGAAGAAGTACAGTTACTATAGATAGGAGGCTGCCATGTTAGAATTACGAAATATCAATAAAGTCTTTGGTGAAAAGCAAATTTTATCCAATTTCAGTCTAAAAATTCCTGAAAAGCAAATCCTGGCTATCGTAGGACCTTCTGGTGGAGGTAAGACAACCCTCTTACGTATGCTTGCAGGTCTTGAAACCATTGATTCAGGGCAAATCTTTTATAATGGAGAACCTTTAGAACTGGATGAACTGGAGAAGAGGAATCTACTAGGATTTGTATTTCAAGATTTTCAACTGTTTCCTCATTTATCAGTTCTAGATAATTTGACTTTATCGCCTGTGAAAACAATGGGAATGAAGCAGGACGAGGCTGAGAAGAAGGCGCGTGGTCTATTAGAACAGTTAGGACTAGCTGGTCATGCAGACGCATATCCTTTCTCACTATCTGGTGGCCAAAAGCAGCGGGTAGCCTTGGCGCGTGCTATGATGATTGATCCAGAAATCATTGGCTACGATGAACCAACTTCTGCTCTGGATCCAGAATTGCGCTTGGAAGTGGAAAAATTGATCTTGCAAAATAGGGAACTTGGGATGACGCAGATTGTGGTTACCCACGATTTACAATTCGCTGAAAATATCGCAGATCAGATTCTCAAGGTTGAGCCCAAGTAGGAGGTGCCAATGACTAATAAGAAAATTGCTTTAGTATTGGTTTCTCTCCTGACTCTTTTTTTAACAGCTTGTACTCAAAAGGCTAGTGATCCAAAGCAGGATAACTGGGATAAATATCAAGAGCAGGGGACCATTACTATTGGTTTTGACAATACCTTTGTACCCATGGGTTTTGAAGAAAAGAATGGCCAATATACAGGCTTTGATATTGACTTAGCACAAGCTGTCTCTGAAAAATTAGGCTTTAAGATTCAATTTCAACCCATTGACTGGGATATGAAGGAGACGGAACTGCAAAATGGAACCATTGATGCCATCTGGAATGGCTATTCTGCCACTGATGAACGCCGAGAGAAAGTTGCCTTTAGCATTCCATATATGGAAAATCAGCAAGTTCTGGTTACGAAGAAAAGCCAGCAGATTCGTTCAGTAGAGGATATGAAGGATAAGACCTTGGGAGCCCAAGCAGGTTCCTCTGGTTATTTAGACTTTGAAGCCCAGCCAGATTTACTGAAAAATCGTGTCAAAGATCAGAAGGCTAATCAGTACCAGAGTTTTAATGAGGCCTTAATTGATTTGAAAAATGATCGGATTGATGCCTTGTTGATTGACCGAGTGTATGCTAATTATTACCTCCAGTCTGAGGGTATATTAAATGACTACAATGTTTTTCCAGCAGGATTTGAAAGTGAATCCTTTGCGGTCGGAGTTAGACCAGCTGATAAAAGATTATTAACAGCATTAAACCAGGCCTTTATCGAACTATACCAAGAAGGAAAGTTCCAGGAAATCAGCCAAAAATGGTTTGGAGAAGATGTAGCAACAAAAGAAGTGAAAGAAGGAATCTAAATGACGGTTTCTTCTTTTTATTTATAATATAAGAGTTAGATATCGCTTGACAGATTGATTATTGTTCGATAATATATTAAATGGAAAGATGACATATTACTATATTTATTTGTGGTTTAAAGTTATTTTTTACATCAAAGTATCATATATTAACAATTCATATTATGTTGGAGGAATCTATTTATGTTTAATTCTAAAGGACGATATGTTCGTCAATCGCAGGTGGAAAAATTCACACGTTACAGTATTCGTAAGGTTAGTTTTGGAGCGGCTAGTGTGGCTGTAGCTACTGGACTGTTTTTCCTTGGTGGAGGAAGCGTCCAAGCGGCTGAACAACTAACTAATTCAGAACATACAGCAGTTCAAAAATCACAAAATCTAACTGATAAGTCCTCGGAAACCTCTAAGGAAGTTACTGGACAAGAATTTGTTACTGCTAAAGAGCCCGATGGACAAAATAATACTTCTGTAAAGGAGTCTGCTACTGACAAACAAGCCAGTGAAGCTGAAACTCCAAATGTAGTGACGGAAAAAGTTGCTATTAATACAGCATCGTTAGAAGATTTAGTTGCTAAAGCTGAAAGTAGATTGAGTCAATTAACTGAAGGCAAGAAAACAAAATCAGTCATTGATGATGCTAAAAATTTGGTTCATAAAGCAAAAGAGCTTTTAAATGATGATACAAAAACACAGTCAAACGTTGATGCACTTGCTAAACAACTTTCAAGTAGCCTTATCATTTTAAACAGTATCAATTCAGAAGCAACTGAAGAAGAAAAAGTAAACCAAAACCAAGATTCTAGAAATGGACAAGCTATCCCTGGTAAAGGGGAAAGTGAGTTTAGAGCTGATTCATCTAGTAACGGTGCTACAACTACAGGAACTAGTGATACAATCACACCAACAAATCCAGCGCAACCAACTGCGAAAAATATTATCGGAAGCACAAGTACAGTATCACGAGAAAACTTTACTGGTTGGGATACTTATACAATGCCGTTCGGGAGTCGCCATCCAGGTCAAGGTGATTTAGGTGTTAATACTCCAGAGAAAATAGCAGATGCTGCTGACTTAGAGTTTAGAGTGTTCTCTGATCAAAGAGCTGGTACAAGACCTAGTCCTGGACCATCTAACTATACTTATGATGGTAAAGAGAGTGATGTAAAGGCTCGTATTGACTATGGATTGAAACTTCCTGCTGAAGAAGTCCAAAAAATTATAGAAGAAGCTCCACTATGGCGTGGAAAGCTAAGATATAATGGAACTAGTATTTCAAGTCAAATCCCAGCAACTTACTATGGAAATGGACCTTATGAATATCTGCTTTCTAGTATCTATAAACTTGGATATGAACAAGGTATTGATAAAGTATACATTAAAGATGTAAGTAAACGTATTGAAGTAACAGAAGCTGCTAAAAAGGCTGGTTGGACTGTTTCAGATTTCAATGTGTCCAATTTCCCGAATGGTTTATTTTATGACAAAGCAACAGATAGTGTGCAAGGGGTTGTAACACATAGAAGTCCATTTAACTATCAACAAGTAAAAGCTCGAGTAACGTTTAAAAATACTATTACTGGTAAAAGTGTTACGATTCCACTAGATGATCATAGATTTGGTGGAACAGCATGGAAAGATGGAACACCACCAACACTAGAAATTAACGATACTGTTAAAGAAGGGAAAGTTGGAGAAGCACTAACTGTTCCAGTAGAATATAGAGATGCTGGAGCTTCGCATGCTGGGGTACCAAATAATAGAAGAGTTTCTTATACTTTAACGAATGAAAATGGAACCCCAATTGGACGTACAACTACAATCACAGAAACTGTAGGACGTGCTATTCTGGGTGTTTCTGGAGCGAAGATTACAGGAACGACAGGTACTGGTGCTGCTACGCCTACAGAATTAACGGGAAATGAGACGAAAATTCCAGGTGTCGGCTTCACAATTGCATCTGATGATATGACTGAAAATAATCCAAATGGATTTAAAGGAACACCGACTGAAGCTGGAATTTATCGAGTTTCAATCTATGCAAGAGATTATCAAGAGACAAATGCCAATGAGGCATACGCACACGCAACATTTAAAATTGCACCTTCAGTATCTGTAAAAAATGTACATGCTTACGATACAGAAGTTCCGATTACAATTTCTAAAGGGGCTTCAGAAGCGACAATTACATTACCAGATGGAACAAATACAAAAATTGTTGCTAAAGATGGTAAATGGGTTGTATCAGAAACAACAAATACTGCTGTAAACGTCAATGATGAAATTGGTTCAGTTGGAGAAACGTTTAAATTGAAAGTTCTTCCAACAGCAACAGCAAATGCCGCAACAGATACGATTAACGTAACTGCAAATAGTGAAAATATTACAGCAACGTTTACACGAGCCGAAGTAACATTAAAAACGCAGCTAGGAGAAAATGTAGTAGCAACATTCAATAAAACTAGTGGTCGTTGGGAATTATCTGGTGAGACTGCTGAGAAGAAAACTCCTAACAGCGACGGTACAACAACATGGTTAAAACGTGACCTATATGTTGATGTGAATAAAGATGGAGAAACAATCTTTAATGTTTACGAATATACTCGTACATTAAACGCAGAAGGAAAAGTTACAGCCGTTAATAATGTATCTCGTACATTAACGACCTATAAAAAAGAAAATACGGCGAATAGTTCAGCAGATTCAGCAACTGATACTAATAAAGGAATGGTTGTAACTGTTAAATATGATAAAGGATTAAATAAATGGTCTGCTGATGATAATTCTACTGTAACAGCAACAAAAACTGGAGATAAGTGGACGATTTCAACTACATCAGGATTTAAAGGAACAGTTGATGCAGTAGAAACAGCAAGTTCTTCAGATAAAGCGTCTATATTAAATGATGCTCCGTCTATTAGCTCAAGTTTATATACTACTGTAAAAGGTGCTACAGTAGATTTAGTAAAACAAAAATCAGCTGCAGTAACAATTACAGATACAGAAGATGATGCGACAACTGCTCCAAATAAAAAGGAAACAACAGTTACAAAAGTAACGTTAACATCTCCTTCAGGAACAGTAACAGAATATAGCAGTGCAGCAGAAGCAGCAACTGTTAAATTATCAGAAGTAGGTACTTACACAGTTAAAGTTGAAGTAAAAGATAGTAACGGAAATATCGTTACTGCAGATACTGAAACGGATACTGGAACAAATAAAGGTGCCGAAACTGCAGTGAATTCAACTACCTATACAATTACTGTAAAAGATCAAGAAACGAATAAATTGTATACAGTTGAAGATGATGCAGTAACAAATGATCAGTTGAAAGAAAAAGTAAACCCTACAGCTGTAGACGGTTTTACTGCAACTAAAAACGATATTGCAGATATTCCTACAACAGCTAAAAAAGCAGGTCAAACACTAGAAGTGCCAGCAACAGTAACTTATACAAAAGGAACTGAAACAATTCCTGTAGAAACTAAAGTAGATGTTGTAGTTTTACCAAAAGTAGAACCAACAGGTGTAACAGTTCTTAAAGATAGCACTGGTTTAGATGAAGCAGTTAAAGCGAAAGCAGTAGAAGCAGCAACTGCAGTTCCAACTGATAAATTGCCAGATGGTGTAACTGTAAGAGTTAAAGAAGTTAAAGCAGGAACAGTACCGGAAACAACAGCAACTGGAGTACAAAAGCCAGCAACAGCAGTTGTAGAGTATGTAAAAGATGGTAAAGTAGTTGCAACTAGAGAAGTAACAGTCCCAGTAACAGTAGTAGGTTCAACAGCTAAGAAATTAGTAGTATTTGAAGGGGATACTGTTACAAAAGATGATGTGAAAGGTGCTGTAACACCAGGTACAGACGGAACAAAAGGTGAACCTGTCATTGCTGAAGATATTACTGCTAAAGCAGGAAATAAAGAAGCGACAATCCCGGTAACATATGATAATGGTAAGTTAACCGAAACAGTGAAAGTTCCAGTAACAGTTTTACCAAAACCAGAAGCAGATGAAATTCTTGTTCCTAAAAATGGCGACAAAGAAAAAGCAAAAGAAAAAGTACTTGCTCAAGCTGAAAAAGCGATTGCTGATGGAACATTTACAGGTAAACTACCACAAGGTGCTAGAGTTGAAATTGATAAAACAGCTACAGTAACAGTCCCTGACTTAACAGATGATACTGAAGTGGATGTGACTGTTAAATACATTGTAGATGATGAAGAGAAAACAACAACTGTTAAAGTACCAGTTACAGTAGTTGAAGGTATACCACAAATCGTCCCAGTTGATGAAAACAACAAACAACCAGATCCAGAAAAGAGCATTGATAAAACAGATTATCCAGAAGGATCTACATTTAGATATAAGACTCCAGATGGGCAAACATCTCCAATCGATGTAACAACAACTGGTGATAAGAATGTGATTGTTGAAGTACTTGATCCACAAGGAAATACAATCGTTGAAGTACCAGCAACTGTACGTGTAGTTGATAGTACACCACAATTTGTAGTAGCAAATCCAGCTAAGAAACAACCTGAAGCGAAAGATAGTGTTACACCAGGAGAATATCCAGATGGCACAACATTTGAATACAAAACACCAGTAGATACAACAACTGCAGGTGAAAAAGATGTAACTGTTGTAGCTAAGTTAAATGGTCAACCAATTGCAGAAGTTCCTGCGAAAGTAGTAGTTGTAGATCCTAAGACACAATACGTAGTAGCAGATCCAAGCAAACCACAACCGGATGCAGCTAAGAGCATTGATCCAGAACAATACCCAGAAGGAACAACATTTGAGTATAAGACTCCAGTAGATACAACAACACCAGGAGAAAAAGATGTAGTTGTCATTGCAAAAGATGGAAATGATACACTTGTAGAAGTACCAACAAAAGTGAAAGTTGTACAAGGTTACCCACAAATTGTTCCAGTAGATGAAGGTAAGAAACAACCATCACCTGAAGATAGCATTGATTCGAATGATTACCCAGATGATGCAACATTTGAGTATAAAGAAGAAGTAGATACATCTAAACCAGGTGATAAGAAAGTTACCGTTGTTGTGAAACAAGGGGATAAGGTATTAGTTGAAGTGCCATCTACAGTTCGTGTAGTGGAAGGTTATCCTAAATATGTACCAGTAGACCCAGCTAAGAAACAGCCAGATCCAAAAGAAAACATTAATCCAAATGATTTCCCAACTGGAACAACATTTGAATATAAAGATAACACTCCAGTAGATACAACAACACCAGGTGATAAACCTGTAACGGTAGTAGCTAAGCTGAATGGACAACCAATTACAGAAATTCCAGCGACAATTGTAGTAGTAGAACCTAAGACACAATATGTCCCAGTCAATGCTGAAAATGATAAGAAACCAAAACCAAAAGATAGCATCACTCCAGATGATTATCCAGAAGGTTCAACATTTGAATACAAAACTCCAGAAGGGCAAGCAACTCCATATGATGGAACAACACCGGGTGAAAAAGATGTTACTGTAGTCGTGAAAGATTCGGATGGAGATACAATTGTAGAAGTACCTGCGAAGATTAAAGTAGTTCAAGGTAAAGAACAATTAACTCCAGTAAATGCTGAAGATAAAGATAAACCTAAAGCTGAAGATAGTATCACACCAAGTGACTATCCAGAAGGTTCAACGTTCGAATACAAAGTTCCAGAAGGACAAATAACTCCATATGATGGATCAACACCAGGTGATAAACCAGTTACTGTAGTTGTAAAAGATAAAGATGGGAAAGTGTTAGTAGAAGTTCCAGCTACTATTAAAGTAGTTGAAACAAAACCAACACCAATTGAAACACCTGTAACAAATACGCCGTTAAAAGAAGAAGACTATATTAGAGGTCTAAATATTCCAGACGGAGCAACAGCTAAAGTAGGAGACTTACCGGATTTAACAACACCTGGAGAAAAAACTCCTGTAAAAGTAACGATTACATTACCAAATGGTAAATCTTATACTGTAGATATTCCTGTAACAGTCACACCAGTTAAGGAAATCGAAACACCAGTTACAACAGAAAAACTGACTCCAGAGAATGTATTAAAACAAATTAAAGTACCAGAAGGAGCAACAACTAAGGTAGGAGATCTTCCAGACTTAACAACACCAGGTAAGAAAGACCCAGTGAAGGTAACAGTAACATTACCAAATGGCAAAGTAGTGACAGTGGATGTTCCAGTAAATGTAACGCCTGTTAAGGAAATTGAAACACCAGTCACAACAGCTAAATTGACTCCAGAGGATATTTTAAAACAAATCAAAGTACCAGAAGGAGCAACAAGTAAGGTAGAAAACATTCCAGACTTAACAACGCCTGGTAAGAAGAATCCTGTAAAAGTAACGATTACATTACCAAATGGAAAAGTGATTACAGTAGAAGTGCCGGTAAATGTAACACCAATTAAGGAAATCGAAACACCAGTCACAACAGCTAAATTGACTCCAGAGGATATTTTAAAACAAATCAAAGTACCAGAAGGAGCAACAACTAAGGTAGAAAACATTCCAGACTTAACAACGCCAGGTAAGAAAGATCCAGTGAAGGTAACAGTAACATTACCAAATGGCAAAGTAGTGGCAGTGGATGTTCCAGTAAATGTAACGCCTGTTAAGGAAATTGAAACACCAGTAACGAAAGATAAATTGACTCCAGAAGATATCTTGAAACAAATCAAAGTACCAGAAGGAGCAACAAGTAAGGTAGAAAACATTCCAGACTTAACAACACCAGGTAAGAAAGACCCAGTGAAAGTAACGATTACATTACCAAATGGCAAAGTAGTGACAGTAGACGTACCAGTGAATGTAACACCAATTACACCAATTGAAACACCAGTAACAACAGCTAAATTGACTCCAGAGGATATTTTAAAACAAATCAAAGTACCAGAAGGAGCAACAACTAAGGTAGGAGATCTTCCAGACTTAACAACACCAGGTAAGAAGGATCCTGTAAAAGTAACGATTACATTACCAAACGGTAAAGTTGTGACTGTAGAAATTCCAGTAAATGTTACACCTATTGAAGATATTGTTAAAAAACAAGGAGATCCAATTACTGCTGAGGATGTTGAAAAACACATTCCAAAAGGAGTCAAAGTTATTTCTATTGGAGATAAACCTACAACGGATGTTCCAGGGGAAAGACCAAGTATCCCAGTAGAGATTGAATTACCAAATGGAATTCGAGTAACGATGAACATTCCAGTAATCGTAACACCGAAAGTAACACCTGTAGTAGTTCAAGTAGGAACACCAGTTACGCCAGAAGATGTTCAGAAACATATTGAATTACCAAATGGATGGAAGGTAACAAAAGTAGGAGAAATTCCAACAACAACTACACCAGGAACAAAACCAGTCGTTCCAGTAGAGATTGAATTACCAGATGGTCGTAAGATTACTGTCGATGTACCAGTCATCGTTACGCCAACCGTAAGACAAATTGTTGTACCACAAGGAACACCAATCACACCAGACGATGTGAAAGGGCATATCGATCTTCCAAAAGAACCAGGATGGGAAATTATTGAAGTAGGAGAAATCCCAACAACAATTCCTGCTGGAGTGAAACCAAGCGTTAAAGTGAAGATTAAAGTTCCAACTGGAGAAATTATTGAAGTAGAGGTACCAATTATCGTAACACCGACAGTAACTCCTATTGTAGTGGAAGTTGGAACACCGATTACTGAAGATGAAGTGAAAAAACATGTGGACCTTCCAGAAGGATGGAAGATTACTAAAGTTGGAGAAATTCCAACAACAAATACACCTGGTGACAAACCATCTGTAACAGTAGAATTAGAGTTGCCAGACGGACGTAAAGTGACAGTGGATGTTCCTGTGAAAGTCACTCCTAAATCTAATCATGTTAATAATCAAGGAAATAATGGTAGTTCAGCTACTCATATCGTAACACGTTACCAAGATGGTGATGGTAAAGAAATTTCTCCAGAAGAAAATGGTAGCCATGGACCTAAGACTTTAGAAGGTTATGAATATATTGGTACTAAAACAGATAAAAATGGCAATGTGATTCATACCTATAAGAAAGTAGTTACTTCAACTCGTTCTGAGCAACCTGTTTCGCCAGTTCGTCCTACAGATCCAGATAAACCAGTAGTTAATCCAACTCAGGTAAGTCGAACAGAATCAAATCAAGCAGTTAGTGCAACAACTGTAGAAAATGATAAGAAGGAATTACCAAATACTGGTACAGACGATAAGAACATTTTATCTAGTCTTGGACTTCTTGGAATGTTGGGTGCATTCGGACTTGTAGCTCGTAAGAAAAAAGAAGACTAATACTCTTCGAAAATCTCTTCAAACCAAGTCAGCTTCACCTTGCCGTAGATATGCTCACTGACTTCGTCAGTCTTATCTACAACCTCAAAACTGTGTTTTGAGCAACCTGCGGCTAGCTTTCTAGTTTGCACTTTGATTTTCATTGAGTATAGGAAAGAAATTTCCTTTCTAAAGTCCGATAGAAAAATAGACTGAGGTGAAAACTTCAGTCTATTTCTTTTTACTATAAAAAAATCCTCTGGCAAATACCAGAGGATAAGAATCTATTTCATTGTTGGGAAGAGCAATACATCACGGATAGTGGTTGTGTCAGTGAGGAGCATGCAGAGACGGTCGATACCGATTCCCAAACCACCTGTTGGTGGCATACCGTATTCAAGAGCCTCGATGTAGTCATAGTCGATGCCTGTTGCTTCATCATCACCAAGTTCTTTGGCTTTGGCTTGGGCCTCAAAACGGCTAAGTTGATCGATTGGGTCGTTGAGCTCAGTAAAGGCATTACCGTACTCCTTAGTCATGATGAAGAGCTCGAAACGGTCAGTAAAACGTTGGTCTTCAGGATTTTTCTTAGCCAGTGGAGATACAGCTACTGGATGTCCATAGACAAAGGTTGGTTGGATCAAGGTTTCTTCAACAAATTCTTCAAAGAAGGCATTGATGATGTGGCCAACTTCAGTGTAGTGTTTTTCAACTGGAACTTTCTTCTCAGCAGCGATAGCTTTGGCTTCTTCCAAAGTCATGTCTTGCCAGAAATCTACACCAGTAATTTCTTTGATAGCATCCACCATGTGAACACGTTTAAATGGTTCATTGATTTTGATTTCAGTACCTTGATAGTTAATTGGGCCATCGCCTTTGACTGATTTAGCAGCGTGTTGGATAATACCTTCAGTCAAGTCCATGATGTCTTGGAAGTCTGCATAAGCTTGGTAAACTTCGATAGAAGTAAACTCAGGGTTATGAGTAGCATCCATTCCTTCGTTACGGAAGATACGTCCGATTTCATAGACACGTTCCATACCACCGACGATAAGGCGTTTCAAGTGAAGCTCAGTCGCGATACGAAGCACCATGTCAATGTTTTGGGCATTATGGTGGGTGATAAATGGACGGGCAGCAGCACCACCAGCTTCATTGTGAAGAACAGGTGTTTCGACTTCAAGGAAACCTTTTTGATCAAGGTAACGACGGATTTCAGAAATGATTTTTGAACGAGTGACAAAGCGCTCAAAGCTTTCACGGTTAGAAATCAAGTCAAGGTAACGTTTACGGTAAATTGTTTCAACGTCTGTCAAACCGTGGAATTTCTCAGGAAGTGGGCGGAGTGCTTTAGATAAGTGAGTGATGTGAGTAGCTTTGATAGAGAGTTCTCCCATATCTGTACGCATCACTTCACCTTCGACACCAAGGAAGTCACCAAGGTCTGCTTTTTTGAAGATATCGTAGTTTTCTTCACCGACAGCATCCTTACGAACGTAAATCTGGATTTGACCTTCGCGGTCTTGAAGGTGGGCAAAACCTACTTTACCTTTACCCCGTTTGGTTACCAAGCGTCCTGCGATAGTAGCTGTTTCATTTTTATCATGTAATTGTTCTTTATCGAGGTCGGCATATTTATCTTTTAATTCTTGTGAATTTGCAGTGCGTTCAAAGCGTTTTCCGAAAGGATCGATTCCTTGTTCACGGAGCGCAGCCATTTTTTCACGGCGAACGATCTGCTGGTCATTTAGTTCTTCCATATGTTCTGTTGACATGGGATCCTCCTAGTTTTACTCAAAATTGAATACGATGAGTCATTTTTTGCGATACTCCCATTTTATCATAAATAAGCAAGAAATTCACGGATAATCTTTCAAAACTAAAAAGAACTTGACGCTAAAATCAAGTTCTGTTATTGATAGGAAGTATCATTCCAAGTATCAAGGGTAAATGTTTCAAAGTCATGGGTTTCTAGAATGGTTAGGCTGGCATTTGCTAGACCGCCATCTTTACGAAGAAGTGGTTCTTTATAACCTAGAAGAGTACGAAGACTGGCAGTAAGATTGGCGCCGTGTCCGACAATTAGAATACGCTCAGCTGGACTATCTTTTAATGATTTGATAAATTGGATTGTCCGTTGCGTGGTGCTATAGAGGGATTCGGCTCCAAACATTTGAGTGTCAAATTGAGCAAGATTAGATCGAAAAGCTTTGATTTGTTGCGGGTAAATAGCTTCCAAGGTTGCGATTTTCAAACCTTCTAACTTCCCCAGCTGCCATTCACGGAGATTAGAAACACTTTCTAAAGGACAGGGGGTCTGGAGTTGACTTTGGATAATCTCAGCAGATTTGACCGCTCGAGGTAAATCGCTTGAATAAATCTGATCAAAAGGAATTTCCTTGAGATATTGGCCAAGTTGTTTTAGGGTTTCAATGGATTCAGGAAGAAGGGGAGAATCTCCACTAGCACCTTGAAAGCGTCCTTCTTGGTTCCAGACTGTACGACCGTGGCGGACAAAGTAGAGTTTCATTACTTGCTGTCCTCCAAAATATCTGCAAAGTCGGCCTTTACAAAGCTGGCCAATTCTTGCGGTGCGACGATAATGCTGTGACCAACTTCTCCAGCAGAGACAATCATTTGATCCAAGTCTAGAGCGATTTTATCGATAAAAATGGGATAATTGTGTTTCTGACGAATTCCAACAGGATTATTGGCTCCATGAATGTAACCAGTTGTTTTTTCCAAGTCCTTTTGTGGGATCATGCTCACTTTTTTATTGCCAGAAATTTTGGCTAGTTTCTTTTCCGACAAGTGTTGAGTGATAGGGACAATTCCGATAATCGGTCCTGTCTTGTCTCCCAAAAGAGCCAAGGTTTTGAAAATCTGATCTCGTTCATAACCTTGAGGAAGTTCTCCTTCTAGGGCATTGATTTGAATCCCCTGATGTGGGATACCTGCTTTAGACAGAATTTGTTCTACCAATGTTTTTTTGATTTTAACTTTTTTTGCCATTATTTATACTTATCCTCCAATTGGCTCATCCAAATACCAAGCCAGATTCCAAGTGCAAAGAAGAAGGCGATGATGACATACCCAACAAGAGAAATACCAGTGTATTGGATACTTTCAGCGTTTCCTGCATTTGGAATCAAGATCAAAAGAGTACTTGATAAGACGATTCCGATGATGAAATGATAGACGCGTGAGTGGTAGTTGTTTAAGGCATAATCCATCAATTTTGAAAAAATAACGAGAGTTGCGCCTGCTCCGATTCCAATCGGAAAGAAGGTTCCCAAGAGGTCAAATGTTTTAAAACCAGTCAACATAGGAGCATAGAGACCCAAAATCAAAAGTAGATTTGATGGACTGAGGCCAGGAACTAATACGCCAAGAGCTAGCAGTGCACCAGCTAGGACGAAATTAAGAAAGCTGGCACTTAAGGTTCCAACGACAAAATTTAAGGCATAGAGTCCTAATCCAGAAATGATAAAGGTTATCCAGAACCAAGCCAAATCAATCTTGTCTCGGTCAGATTCTCGAGTTGATTCTTTGAGAAGGCTAGGAACTGTACCAATGATGGCACCCGCAAAGCTCCATAAGACAAAGACCTGATAATTTTCAAGCAGGTATTCAATCGGGTAGGAAAATAAGCCGATTCCCAGAAGCATACCGATGGCAACTGGAATAAAGTACAAAACATTTTCTTTAAAGTCTTTAAAGGGATGAGCCAGAAAACCAATCATTCGTTCATAAATTCCTAAGATTGCTGCTAGAACCCCTCCGGAAATTCCCGGTAAGATAAATCCAAGAGCAATGACAATCCCTTTAATAACACGTGCTAACCATGAGAGCATATTTTTCCTCCAACTATTTCTATTTCAAAAAATCCTTACTATATTGTATCACAATCAAACACAAAAATAAAAAGCAAATGATAAACAAATGCTTTTAAGGTTTTAAAAAGAGTTTTCTAAAGGTTTCTTCTTTGTTCTTTAAGGCAGAGATAACGTTGATATCCAAATCGTGGTCAAAGCCAGCAATTTTTCCTTTAGACGTGTACTGGTGAATGTCGTAATCTAAATCAGTTTTAGGAGTAGCTTCGTAAAATCCTGAGTCAGAACCATAGGAAGGAATCCAAACAGACGTAAACTTATCTGTATCAATACTGTGCTCTTCCATGAAGTAGACCCCAACGTAGATTCCGATATTTTTAGCACCCAGTGATTCAAGCTTTGCTCGGAAGGCTTCAACACCGTCGTTCATATTAGACATGGTTTTTTCTTCCACGTCTAGCCAATAGTAACTTGGACTGTATGGAGAAGAGGCGTTATAGAATACCTCAGCAGCTTTTTCCATCTCCTGGACATTTTTTCCGGCTACATAGGCATAGACAGCAACTGGGACATTTCGTTTTTGAAACTCAGTGATATGGGTTTTAAAGGCCTTATCAACACCATTAACATAGGAAGCATCGTTCTCTTTGGACGTTTGAGCACCACTATGGACGCGAACAATAGCTCCAGAAATGTTTTGGGACAGAGTATCGTAATTGATTTCCTCAGGACGCTGCCAACCAGAAACATCAATTACCGGTTTATCTATATTGTGTAGCGCTTGCGTTTCTACTTGCGCGATATTTGACTTTGTTTTTACAGGATGGTCCTCAAAACGAGGGCGATTCAGGATTAAAATGAAAATCATAATCCCAAAAAAACCAAACATAATAAGCGGATTTATTTTCTTTCTCATACCTCATAATTTTACCTTAAAAATGAGAAAAAATCAAAAAAAATACTTAAAAAATGGGTTAAGAAAGGACTTTAGAGCATTTTTTCATTCAAGAGCGCGGAATGATTTGAAATATGGTATAATAAAAGGGAATTTCTAGAGAAAAGAGAAGATTATGTCAAATTATGCCATTATTTTAGCAGCGGGTAAAGGGACTCGCATGAAATCTGATTTGCCAAAAGTGTTGCACAAGGTTGCGGGTATTTCTATGCTGGAACATGTTTTCCGTAGTGTGGGAGCTATCCAACCTGAAAAGACAGTAACAGTTGTAGGACACAAGGCGGAATTGGTTGAGCATGTCTTGGCTGGACAGACAGAATTTGTGACTCAATCTGAACAGTTAGGGACTGGCCATGCAGTTATGATGACAGAGCCTATCCTAGAAGGTTTGTCAGGTCACACCTTGGTTATTGCAGGGGATACTCCTTTAATCACAGGTGAAAGCTTGAAAAACTTGATTGATTTCCACATCAATCATAAAAATGTGGCCACTATCTTGACTGCTGAAACAGATAATCCTTTTGGCTATGGACGAATTGTGCGTAATGACAATGCTGAAGTTCTTCGCATTGTTGAGCAGAAGGATGCTACAGATTTTGAAAAGCAAATCAAGGAAATTAATACTGGAACCTATGTTTTTGACAACGAGCGTTTGTTTGAAGCTTTGAAAAATATCAATACCAATAACGCTCAAGGTGAATACTATATTACAGACGTCATTGGCATTTTCCGTGAGGCTGGTGAAAAAGTCGGCGCTTATACTTTGAAAGATTTTGATGAAAGTCTTGGGGTAAATGACCGTGTGGCTCTTGCAACTGCTGAGTCGGTTATGCGTCGTCGTATCAATCATCAGCACATGGTCAACGGTGTTAGCTTTGTCAATCCAGAAGCAACTTATATCGATATTGATGTTGAGATTGCTCCTGAAGTTCAAATTGAAGCCAATGTTACCTTGAAAGGGCGAACGAAAATTGGTGCTGAGACTGTTTTGACAAATGGAACTTATGTGGTGGATAGCACTATCGGAGCAGGAGCTGTTATTACCAACTCTATGATTGAGGAAAGTAGTGTTGCAGACGGTGTGACAGTCGGACCTTATGCCCACATTCGTCCAGGTTCAAGTCTGGGTGCCCAAGTTCATATTGGTAACTTTGTTGAGGTGAAAGGTTCTTCTATCGGCGAGAATACTAAGGCTGGTCATTTGACTTATATCGGAAACTGTGAAGTGGGTAGCAAGGTTAATTTCGGTGCTGGAACCATTACAGTCAACTATGACGGCAAAAACAAATACAAGACAGTCATTGGCAACAATGTCTTTGTTGGTTCAAATTCAACCATTATTGCCCCAGTTGAATTAGGTGACAATTCCCTCGTTGGTGCTGGTTCAACTATAACTAAAGACGTGCCAGCAGATGCGATTGCGATTGGTCGTGGTCGTCAGGTCAACAAAGATGAATATGCAACTCGCCTTCCTCATCATCCTAATAATCAGTAGGAGTCTGTCATGGAATTTGAAGAAAAAACGCTTAGCCGAAAAGAAATCTATCAAGGACCAATATTTAAACTGGTCCAAGATCAGGTTGAATTACCAGAAGGCAAGGGAACTGCCCAACGTGATTTGATTTTCCACAATGGAGCTGTCTGTGTTTTAGCTGTAACAGATGAGCAAAAACTCATCTTGGTCAAGCAGTACCGCAAAGCCATCGAGGCTGTCTCTTACGAAATTCCAGCTGGAAAATTGGAAGTAGGAGAAAATACAGACCCTGTCGCAGCTGCCCTTCGTGAATTAGAGGAAGAAACAGACTATACAGGGAAGTTAGAGCTCTTGTATGACTTTTATTCAGCCATTGGCTTTTGTAATGAAAAGTTAAAACTATACCTAGCAAGCGATTTAACAAAAGTGGAAAATCCACGTCCGCAGGATGAAGATGAAACCTTGGAAGTCCTTGAAGTGAGCCTAGAAGAAGCCAAGGAATTAATCCAATCAGGTCACATCTGTGATGCCAAGACAATTATGGCTGTTCAATACTGGGAATTATACAAAAAATAGAGGAGGTCAGTATGGGTAAACCTTTATTAACGGATGAAATGATTGAAAGAGCTAATAGAGGCGAAAAAATTTCAGGTCCCCCTTTGCTAGATGATGAGGAGACCAAGATTTTACCAACTTCATCTTCCCGTTTTGGTTATGCCAATCCTAAGGAACATGGTTTTAGCCAGGAAACCTTGAAGATTCAGGTCGAACCGTCTATTCATAAAAGCCGTCGCATTGAAAATACCAAGAGAAATGTCTTCAATTCTAAGTTAAATAAGATTTTATTTGCAGTCATCTTTCTCTTGATTTTGCTTGTCTTAGCAATGAAACTTTTGTAATAGAAAAGGAATTGAAATGAAAATAGGAATTATTGCGGCTATGCCAGAAGAACTGGCTTATCTGGTCCAGCATTTAGACAATGCCCAAGAGCAAGTTGTTTTAGGGAATACCTATCACACAGGAAGCATTGCCTCTCATGAAGTCGTTCTTGTAGAAAGTGGAATTGGTAAGGTCATGTCTGCTATGAGTGTGGCAATTTTGGCTGATCATTTCCAAGTGGATGCTATAATTAATACGGGGTCAGCTGGGGCATTAGCAGAAGGGATTGCTGTTGGGGATGTCGTGATTGCTGACAAATTAGCCTATCATGATGTGGATGTCACAGCTTTTGGTTATGCTTATGGACAAATGGCGCAACAACCACTTTATTTCGAATCAGACAAAGCCTTTGTTGCCGAAATTCAAGAGAGTCTATCTCAATTGGACCAAAACTGGCATCTTGGTTTGATTGCTACAGGAGATAGTTTTGTTGCAGGAAATGACAAGATAGAAGCGATTAAGTCTCATTTCCCAGAAGTTTTAGCCGTTGAGATGGAGGGGGCAGCTATTGCTCAGGCAGCGCATGCTCTTAATCTTCCAGTCTTAGTTATCCGAGCTATGAGTGACAATGCCAACCATGAAGCAAACATCTCTTTTGATGAGTTTATTATCGAAGCTGGACGTCGCTCTGCCCAAGTCTTATTAGCCTTTTTGAAGGCCTTAGATTAAGCGAAAATTTGACAGTTTTTCTAGCTTATGATAAGATTTAAGTAAAGAAAAGCTAGAAAATGTTTCAGAGGATATTATGAGTATTGAAATGACCGTCAGTGAGATTGCAGAGGTCTTAGGATTATCTCGCCAAGCAATCAATAACCGTGTCAAAGAATTACCAGAAGAAGACACAGATAAAAATGACAAAGGGGTAACAGTCGTTACCAGAAGTGGCTTGATTAAGCTAGAAGAAATCTATAAAAAAACGATTTTTGAAGATGAGCCTGTCAGTGAAGATGTCAAGCAACGTGAACTGATGGAGATTCTAGTGGATGAGAAGAATGCAGAAATTCTTCGTCTCTATGAACAATTAAAAGCCAAGGATCGTCAGTTATCAGAAAAAGATGAGCAAATGCGCATCAAAGATCGTCAGATTGCTGAGAAAGATAAACAACTAGATCAGCAGCAACAATTGACTCTTCAAGCCATGAAGGATCAAGAAAATCTTAAGCTAGAGCTGGACCAAGCAAAAGAAGAAGTCCAATCCACTAAGAAAGGCTTTTTTGCTCGTTTATTTGGAGGATAATCAAGGAGCTGTTTAGGTTAAATGCTAACCTGATGGCTTCTTTTGTTTCTAAATAGTATAGTTGCTCAAGTAATACTCAATGAAAATCAAAGAGCAAACTAGGAAACTAGCCGTAGGCTGTACTTGAGTACGGCAAGGCGACGTTGACGTGGTTTGAATTAGTATAAAATAACAGTATAGGAGAGGTATAGAATGGAACGATTAGAAGATTACATTGCTTTCGATTTAGAATTTAATCAGCATGAAGGGCAAACACACTTGATTCAAGTATCGGCAGTGCGTTTTAGAGATGGTCAGGAAATCGCTGCCTATGATTCATATGTCCATACTAGTGTGCCTCTAAAGAGTTTTATCAATGGTTTGACAGGGATTACAGCTGAGACATTAAAAGATGCCCCTCCAGTGGAGAAAGTTATAAAAGATTTCCAAGAGTTTGTGGGTTCTTTACCCATGGTTGGCTACAATGCTGCTAAAAGTGATTTGCCTATTCTAGCAGAGCATGGTTTAGACTACAGCCTGCAGTACAAGGTGGATCTATATGATGAAGCCTTTGAACGTCGTAGTTCAGATTTACACGGTATTGCCAATCTCAAATTGCAAACCGTTGCCTCGTTTCTTGGATTTCAAGGTCAGTCTCATAATAGCTTAGAGGATGCTCGGATGACGGCGCGTGTTTACGAGTCCTTTCTAGAGTCGGATCAAGCTAGAGAATTGTTAGGGGCAGAAAGTAGCCTATCAAACAATCCTTTTGGAGGCTTGGATTTGTCTCAATTATTTGACTAGGAGTGCCTATGAAACCTGAAAAACCTAAAAATCTAGGTTTTAAGCAGATATACTTTAATCTAGATAAAATACTCTTTCTCTTTTTCTTGACTTTCATGATGATTGAGTTTGTCTGGTTACCAGCAAATTCTTGGATTGCTGGACTTTTGCTCCGTCAGACAGGTTATCTCTTTCTATCTTACAACAATATTTTTGCCATTATAAAAGGTTCTCCCTTTGTTAGTCTTGCTTTATTTGTTCTGGTAATCGTTAATTTACTGGTCGCCTATTACCAGATAGGACTTCTCTTTATTGGTGCTCGGCATTTATTATGCCATGAAAAAAGGACCTTGCTGGAGTACAGTCGTAAGGTCTTTCGCCAAAGTATCTTGTTTATGAAGCAAGTGACGCTTTCCAAGATAGCCTTTATCTTCTTTTATGTCATGATGCTCTTTCCATTGATTCGAAAGATTTTAAAGATTTACTATCTCAATAAAATCGTCATTCCGGACTTTATCATTGATTATATAGAAGACAAGTATTGGCTAGTAGGTATAGTGGTTACTATTCTGGCTTTACTTCTATTTTACATTTCAGTACGTTTGATGTTTGCCCTACCTCAGCTTTTATTTGAGAAAAAAACAGTGAAAGAAGCGGTCAGATATAGTCTAGAAAAGACAAGAAAGCACTCCTGGTTTTATATTTGGAACTTGCTCTGGATTGTCGTCAAAACCTATCTATTTTTCATTCTTTTATTGATTCCAATCTTGGCAAGTCAGGTGCTGATGGATGGTTTGACCCATAAGGAGTCTCTTGTACTGGGAATTATCAACTTTGTCTTGATTAAGAATTTCCACTATATGGCCTTGACTTACTTTCTCATTAAATTTGTTTCCTTCTTAACAGGAGAAGAATTAGAAATTACACCAAGGAGAAAGAAAGACCACTGGATGAGATGGGGAGTGATGGGATGTGCAGCTATCTTTTTCGCTCTTGAGGGTTATGTTTATTTAGAAGCTCCAGTCGCCAATAAACCTTTGATTATCTCTCACAGGGGAGTATCTAATAAGAATGGTGTGCAAAATACAGTCCAATCTTTAGAAAAGACAGCCCAACTAAGTCCAGATTTCGTTGAGACAGATGTTCAGGAAACAAAAGATGGTCAGTTTGTCATGATGCATGATGCCAGTATCAAAAATTTGACAGGTGTTAATGCCAATCCTCAGGATTTAACCTTGGAGGAATTAACCAAACTTGATATTTCAGAAAATGGTTATCATAGCAAGGTGTCTAGTTTTGATGACTATCTCAATAAAGCCAATGAATTGCATCAAAAACTTCTTATTGAAATTAAAACCAGTCGAAAAGATAGTCCAGATATGATGAAACACTTTATGGAAAAATATGGAACTGTTCTTAAGCAGAATGGTCACCAAATGCAATCCTTGGACTACCATGTGATTGACCAGGTTTTAGCCTACGATACTCAAATTCCAGTCTTTTTAATCCTACCTTATAATAGTATTTTTCCAAGAACCAAGGCTACAGGTTATACCATGGAGTATTCAACTTTAGATGAAAATTTTGTCAACAAGCTTTGGAATACCGATCAGAAATTGTACGTGTGGACCATCAATAGTTCAGAGTCCTTTGATAAATCTGTTCATTTGGGTGCAGACGGCATGATAACGGATGACTTGGAAATGATTCAAGATCAGGTTACCATTGCCCAAGAAGACCCAGAGTATACGGAATTGCTTTTCAAACAGGCCATGGAATTCTTTAATTTTTAGTAATCAAAAAGAGGAACAGTTGTTCCTCCCATGATAGGCAAGTATTCTCTTGAATGCTTGTTTTTCTTATGCTTAGAATGGCAATTTTCCAGCGAAAGCACCCAGTTTTTTCTTGGTAGTTTCATCGATTTGTTCAAGAGCAGAGTTGATGGCTTGAACGGTCATATCAGAAAGAGTTTCAAGATCTTCTGGGTC
This sequence comes from bacterium, assembly GCA_905221285.1. Lineage (GTDB taxonomy): Bacteria > Bacillota > Bacilli > Lactobacillales > Streptococcaceae > Streptococcus. Next base: position 202,154 of record CAJNCM010000003.1, on the reverse strand, counting down.
AACGACAGCTGGATTGAAGTCAATACTGATAACTTTCTTATCTCCAGTCAAGGTCGCTTGAACAAGGTCTTGAGCAGATTTACCAACAAATTGCATAGCAGCAAGTTCTGCTTGACTTTGTTCCATCTGTTTTTGAAGTTTTTGTGCTTGGCGCATCATATTTTGCATATTCATCATGGTGATTTATAGTTTCCTTTTATCTTATTTTCCTTCTTATTTTATCAATTTTGAGGTTAAAAGTCTAATCTTTTTCTGAGTGAATTCATTTAGTATCAATAGGGATGTAAAGGGAATAAAAATATAGGATAGATATTCTAAGAGCATAAGAATATTTATCCTATATGTGTTTATGAAATGTTATCAGATATTTTATGAGCTAGTCTAAGGGGTTACTAACACTATTCTACTTTGTAGAAAAATCCCTCAGTACTGCCATTGATGAGTTGGTGTCCAAACCATAAGCGGTCTTGTGTAATATCAGACGAGTCAGTATAGCCATTATCTGAAGAAGAGGTGACAGACATGGTTATAGGGATTCCTGCTGGTAAAAAGGCAATAGCTGCACCACCAGCACCACCAGCTTTAGAAAGTAAACTTGCTTTAAGATAGCGGTCGGTTTCTTTAGCATGTTCAATTGAAACTTTGGAATGATCACTTACCAAGCCATTTTTATCGAAAGTAAATTCAATACCTGTACCATTCCTCCAAGTTCCTGCGACACTAGAAAAATCTCCATTTTGAATTGCAGAAATATCCATTCCTTTACTTTCTGATGGAAGGCTTGTTTCTCCATTTATGAGGCTTGTGACAGATTTCCAAGAGAAAGACCTTATGTCAAGGTAAGGTGGTTTTGTCCCCAGTCCCTCTTCTGTATCTGATTCTCTAACTAACTCTAACCGTGTTCTATCCTGATTCAACTTGTATAGTTTAAGTTGGATTTGATTAGTAGATACTCGGGTAGATAATTGGAAATAGCCGTTTTCTAAAGGATTAAAATGAACGCGTTCTCCAATAAAGTCCAGATTATTTTCTGCATTGGTCAGTCGAATAACTTCACTATTTTTAAGAGTTCGAATATCTAATAAATCGTAATAGTTAGAATACGTTTTTAGAGCAATCAAAAGTTCGTCCGTACCGTCTTGGTCTAAATCATACAAGCTATACTGTAATCCATAATATTCGTTAGGATAAGTATTTTTTAAGTTTGCTTTTGAATTGACCTCTGTATGTGAAGCTGGTGAATCATCTAGTACTTTTGCATATTCTTTAAGGACAGTATTGTATAGGGTGTAGTCAGTTTTCTTCTCTTCCGATGTGGAAGTAGATGAACTGCTACTAGAAGTAGTTACTTCAGAACTTGCTGAGGGAGTGTTTTCACTCTGATGTTGGCAAGCTGTTAGAAGAGAGATAGTTAAAATACTGGCACTGAATAGAAATAATAATTTTTTCATGTATTTAATCTTGCAATTCTAAACCTTGGGCATCTTGGTGCCATTTGCTACCAGTTTTGGAAGTTAAAACTTGAATAGTAATTATAATATTCCAAATAGCATTTGCTAGTAAAACAACTGGCATTAAAATAGGAATGATAGCTAGCAGAGTTATTCCGATACGCTTGTATCCTTGTTTAGAATTTCCGATGTAAAAATCGTAGCCACCGAGTGCTCCTAAAAATAAGGCAAATAGGGCTGCGGCCAGTTTAGATTTATCACTCACTCCATTTGAATGTTGACTAGAGGTAGCTGGAGATGCGTTATCTATTTTTGAAACAATATACTCATCACCGTTTTGATAAAATTCTACGTAATCACCTACTTGTGGTTCAAAACCAAAACTTTTTCTTGAAATTGCAGTAAATTGGCCATTATCACCTTTTCCAACATAAACTGTTTCATCTTCAATTTTTATAACTTTGTTCATATAATTATCTCCTTAATTTATTTCTATTTTATGTTATACCCACTCACCGTTGTAATTGACACGGTAGCCATCAGGTGTTGTCGTATTGATTGCCAATGCACCAGAGTTATAAGCATAGTACCATTTTCCAGATACCTTCATCCAGCCAGTTTTCATAGCGCCTGAGTCTTGAAGATAGTACCAGTTACCGTTATCTTTGACCCAACCAGTCTTCATAGCACCTGAACCGTCGAGATAGTACCAGCTACCGTCTTTTGCCCAGCCTGTTTGCATCCAACCAGAATAGTCAAAGCGATACCAAACACCATTGATTTTTTCCCAGCCATTAGTTTTGTAAGAGCCGTCGGCATGTTTATACCACCAGCGAGAACCAGATTGTAGCCAACTACCTGAGATATTAGAATTTGAACCTGATTGAGTTGTTGCGTTAGTATTTGAATTTGTCGAAGGATTTCCGATAGTTACCTCTTTTCTAACTTTAAAGACACGTTTTCTTGTATCAGTTAAGTCATCGTAAGGCGAACCAGCTTCTCCAGACATCTCTAAAATATATGTTCCATCTGGGAATTGTTCTGAGACAAAAACATCACCTTTAAATTGATTGCTATAAAATAAAGGTTGCAAAAATTGATCACTAACATCTTCAGTTAAGCCACTAAAAATGACAGCATCGTGACTTTGGTACACAATTTTTCCGGTCGCTTTATCAATCAAAGTAATATTTCCCTTAGCAGCCTTATCACCTCCGTGTGGTAGTGGCTCTGAAAGTTTTCCTTCGAAGCTAAGTCCAAAATAATCAATTTCAACTTTTGTAATTGTTGCGTCTATTTGTTTTTCAGTACTCGTATTCTCGCTAGCTGATACTTGATTAGCTGTGATGACTCCAGTGCCAAGAAGTGATAGAGCTGATATAGTTGCAAGTGTGAATTTTTTAGTTTGTTTGTGCATTCATTTAATACTCCCTATTTTTATTTGTTGTAAAGTAATCAGTTTGTCCAAAAACCTAGACTTTTTTGGACAAACTTGATAGAATGGTAGTGTAATAATAATCGGTCAAAATGCTTGATTTTAGAACATTTTTTCTAACGAAAACGGTTCTAAAAGAGAATGTATTTCTTGTCCAAAAAATCCTAGGTTTTTTGACAAGAACTATGAATTTTTTATCCAATTATGAAAGGTGCTTTTTGATACTCCTAAGATGTCTGCACCTTCTCGTAAGGTTATTTCTTTTTTCTTATATTGAGCTATCACATTAGGAAGATTATTCGGAACAACCAATTTTGGTCTACCAAATTTCTTCCCTTTTTTCTGTGCTTCCCGTATTCCTTCCATTTGTCTTTGTTTGATTTGTTCTCTTTCAAACTGTGCAACGTAAGATAGAACTTGCAAAACAATATCGGAGATTAGTTTTCCTGTGATATTATCATTGCTATTCTTTGTGTTTAATAAGGGGAAATCTAAAACAGTTATATTTACTTTCTTTTTCTTAGTAATTGATTGCCATTGTTCTAAAATTTCATCATAGTTTCTTCCCAATCTATCAATTGATTTAATAACTAATTCATCATTCTCCTTCAAGGTAGTTAATAATTTTTGATATTCTATTCTGTCAAAATCCTTTCCTGAAACATAATCAATAAAAATATTTTCTTTTGCTAATTTATTTTCTACCAAGGCTGAAAATTGTCTATCGATATTTTGTTCTCTTGTAGATACTCGAACATAACCGTAACGCATAAGGCTACCACCTATCTTTTTATCTCTATTTTAGACGAAAAGAAAACTACCGCCCATAATGGGTGGTAGTTTGGTGTACTCTTTGCTACTGTATTTTTTTGCCAAGATTTTGTCTTGGATGCGTGAATAGTAGTGTTGGATAAAAAATCTTAAGGGCTTAAAATCCTTTTAAACCAACCTTTTTGATGTTTACAAAAATTAAAAACAGTATGTTCAATTTTTGCATGTTCATCATAGTGATTTACGGTTTCCTTTTATCTTATTTTCTTCCCTATTTTATCAATTTTAGGGTTAAAAGTCTATTGTTAGTATAAATCCCCTAACATTAAATTACCGAAGAGATTTTCGAAGAGTACGAGTTTGGAATATGAAAACAGCAGTTGATTTCAAGAAACAAAAAAGAACAGCCAAAACTGTTCTTTTTTATCATTATTTGAGACCGTATTTTTTGTTGAAACGATCCACGCGTCCATCTGCTTGAGTGAACTTTTGACGTCCAGTGTAGAATGGGTGTGAGTCTGATGAAATTTCCACACGGATCAATGGGTAAGTTTCGCCTTCGAACTCAACTGTTTCGTTAGAGCGTTTTGTTGAACCGCTAAGGAATTGGTAACCAGTAGTTGTGTCCATGAAGACAACTGGGCGATATTCTGGATGGATATCTTTTTTCATTTTGCAATATTTCCTTTCTGCCATGGTCTCTTTGCGAGCCATAGATTGTTACCATACTAGTCTATCAGATTCTGAAAAGTTTGGCAAGTATTTTATCAGTTTTTAAGCAAGTTTTTTAACTTTTGGTAGATGATTTCGTTTTCCTCTAGGCTATAGGAATTAGCACCACTTGCTAGAGGGTGGCCTCCACCATCATGTTCCTTGGCGATTTCATTGATAGGATGGATTTTACTGCGTAAGCGAACACGGTAGTGGCCATCAGCCTGCTCCACAAAAATTCCCCAGAGACTCACACTGTCAATGCGTCCAGGTGCACCGACAATAGCTGCAGTTTCAGCATCGGTAACATTGAATTGTTTCAAGACTTCTTGACTCAGGATAACGCGAGCTGCACCATTTTCATCCACTTCCAGATGGTCGTAAATGTATCCTTGAAGTTTAGCAATTTTGTAACTCATAGTGTCCATTTTGCGAGTGAGAGCCGCAAAGTCAAAGTTATGTTCTCTCAAATAAGCAGCAAGGCGAAGAGTCCGTGCAGTGGTAGAAGGGTAGAGGAAGCGACCTGTATCACCAACAATACCTGCAAAGAGCAACTCAGCAGCGTGATCGGAAAAGGCCAGTTGGGTTGTTTGGGCAAATAGGGTAATCATCTCACTAGCGCTGCTTGAACTAGTATCCACCCAAGATAGGTCACCATATACATCATCATTTGGATGGTGGTCAATCTTAATGAGAAAATCACCTTGACTATAGCGCTTATCATCGATACGAGCAGTATTGGCCGTATCACAGACGATGACAAGTGCGCCTTGGTAGGCACTATCTTCAACAAGATCCATTTCCGCCATCCAGGTAAGAGTTGGTTCATCAAAACCAACTGCTTTGATAGTTTTTTCTGGGAAATGATGTTTGAGAAGAGCTTTCAATCCCACTTGACTTCCCAAGGCATCAGGGTCTGGTTTCATATGACGATGAATGATAATCGTGTCGTATTCTTTGATTTTTTCTAAAATTTGATGGCAAATGTCCATAAATAACCTCAATTCTTTCTCATTTCATTGTAGCACAAGAATTTTTATTTTTAAAATGAAAAAGATGTGATATAATGGAGAAAGATAAATTGAGGAGGACGATATGGCATTAGCAAAAATTGTATTTGCCAGTATGACCGGTAATACCGAAGAAATTGCAGATATTGTAGCAGACAAATTACGTGACTTGGGCTTGGATGTCGATGTTGATGAATGTACAACTGTTGACGCTTCAGACTTCTTGGAAGCAGACATCGCTATCGTTGCAACCTATACTTATGGTGATGGAGAATTGCCAGATGAGATGATGGACTTCTACGAAGACCTAGCAGATCTCAACTTGAATGGCAAAATTTACGGAGTGGTTGGTTCAGGTGACACCTTCTACGATGAATTCTGTAAGGCTGTTGATGACTTTGACCGTGTTTTTGTTTCAACAGGGGCAGAAAAAGGTTCAGAGTGTGTTAAAGTTGATCTCTCTGCTGAGGAAGAAGACATTGAACGCTTGGAACAATTCGCAGAAGAATTGGCTGCTAAAGTAGGATAAGCATAAACGTGCGCTGATGCAATCAATCAGTGCATTTTTCTTATCGTGAGTTGAGATTTTACTAGCCTATTTGGTGGCTTTTTGATACAATAATTCAAATAAAGGAGGAGGTTGTATGGATTTAGATATTATTCGTCAAGAAATTGATCAAATTGACGATCAAATTGTCAAACTGTTAGAAGAACGAATGCATTTAGTTGAAGGGGTTGTCGCTTATAAGAAGGCTTCAGGGAAACCGATTTTAGATACCAAGAGAGAAGCAGTTATTTTTGAAAAGGTTAGAAGTCGTGTAGAGGACAAGCGCTATCAGGAGACTATTGTCGCGACTTTTTCGGACATACTCAAACGTTCGCGTGATTATCAGGATCAAAATATCAAATGAAAAAAGAACAATTTTATCCGCTAGGCATTTTTATAGCTGCCATGTTGGGCGGACTTGTCCGCTATCTAGTTTCCACTTGGTTACCAGCCAGTCCAGACTTTCCTTGGGGAACTCTCTTTGTTAACTATCTGGGTATTTTCTGCTTGGTTTATTTGGTAAAAGGCTATCTAGGCTATAAGGGGACTAGTAAGGGCTTGATTTTAGCGCTAGGGACGGGTTTTTGCGGAGGTCTAACAACCTTTTCTAGTCTCATGCTTGATGCTGTGAAACTACTGGATACAGGGCGTTATCTTAGTTTAGTTATGTATTTTCTTTTGAGCATCGGTGGAGGACTGCTTTTAGCTTACTATTTAGGGAGGAAGAAATGGTAATCGTCTATCTTGCAATTGCTTGTGGTTTCGGAGCTTTAGTGCGCTATTTCTTTTCCCGCTATAATCAAGCATCTAGATTGCCCCTCGGAACGCTCATAGCCAATCTTTTAGGTTGTTTTTTAATTGGATTATTCTACAATCATGTGGAGTCTAAGGAAGTCTATGCTATTTTAGCAACAGGATTTTGTGGAGGTTTGACAACTTTTTCGACCTTGAATGACGAACTCCAAAGATTGTTAAGTGATAGGAAGGTATTTTATTCTTACCTGGCTTTGACCTACCTAGGTGGTTTGGTTGCGATTTTTTTAGGAATTCTGCTATAAATTTCTTTACTTTTTTGTGGAAATTTGGTAAACTGTATCTTGTGTGTAATGGACGCACAAAAATACAGTTTATCCGCTGAGGAAGATTCCTCAAGATTGACAAAGATAGGAGAATAAAATGAATCCATTAATCCAAAGCTTGACTGAAGGTCAACTTCGTACAGATATCCCATCATTCCGTCCTGGTGACACTGTTCGTGTACACGCGAAAGTTGTCGAAGGTAACCGTGAACGTATCCAGATTTTTGAAGGTGTTGTTATCGCACGTAAAGGTGCTGGTATCTCAGAAAACTACACAGTTCGTAAAATCTCTAACGGTGTAGGTGTTGAACGTATCTTCCCAATCCACACTCCACGTGTTGAAAAAATCGAAGTTGTTCGTTACGGTAAAGTACGTCGTGCGAAATTGTACTACTTGCGTGCTCTTCAAGGTAAAGCAGCTCGTATCAAAGAAATCCGTCGTTAATTCGACTAAAAAACTCTGCTTTTTCAGCAGAGTTTTTATCTAGCTCCCTTAGTTCAATGGATATAACAACTCCCTCCTAAGGAGTAGTTGCAGGTTCGATTCCTGCAGGGGGCATTTTAAGAAGCGTAAAGAAACATAAAGAATATTCAAAGTCTTTATTTATAGGCAATCATCACAATTTAGTTTTTTAAAATAGTATAGTATATTTTGTTTTTTTGACCAAACGTTGACCAAAATTTGACCAAAAATTTGTTTTGATTTTTATGAATATAGAATAAAGTAGATCAGGAAGCTGGTCTATTTTATTTTGTATTTAATATGTATAAAAATTTGAATTTGTCTGTCTGGAAGTGATACAATAGACATACAGAATAAAAAGGAGAAAATACTATGCCACAAATTGCTGTTAGAGTTGATGATGATTTAAAAAAAGAAGCAACTGCAATTTTTAATGAATTAGGTTTAGATATGACAACTGCTGTAAAGTTATTTTTGAAGCAATGTGTTTTAACTAGAAGTATTCCTTTTGAAGTGAAACTAGATATTGAAGATGATGTAAAAGAGGATTGAAGCTATGGTTTTATATTCTGATAAGGCTGTTGCTGTTTTGGAAAAAAGTAAGAAGATATAATTTACCTTTATATGCTGAAACTGGTGAAATTTTAACAAAAAAGGAGAATATTTAAAATAACTTAGTATTTTTGGAATTTTTGACCAAAGTGTGACCAAAATTTGACTAAATATTTGTTTTGATTTTGATGATTATGAGGTTAAGTAGATCATAGGAGTAAGTCTTTATAGGTATAAGTTATTTATGCTCGCTATGTTAGTTAAATAATTAATTTTTGACTGATTTATCTCTGTTTAATGTAAATTAGTTATGAGGAATATTGTCTTATTTATATACGAATATATAAAGTAATGATACAATAATATTATATAGAAAATTGTAGATATTAGACTGACTATAAAAAATGGAGGTAATTTATGAATAGCAAGGAATGGATTATGGAATTTGAATCTTTAAATGTATGATTACTATAACCGTTATAAAATCAATAAGAAACGTTGTGGTCGGAATTTTTGATATCTTCTAAGAGTAGTCAGAGGATTATTGATTTAATAACAGAAGTACACGAAGACATATATTTAACATCTATTATTTTACCCATCCCGAAGATTTTAGCTCAATCTTTAGCATTTTGGTAAAGTATGGAAAAAGTACAAGTAAATATATTTTATCGAAAGGAGAGATATATGAGTGAAATAGTTATTAATGCTCAGAATTTATCTAAAAATTTTTATAATTTTGATTCAAGACTCCCATTTATCAAGAGATTTTTGAAACGTAATCAAATAACGATTCGAGCTGTTCAAGATATTAGTTTTACGATTAAGAGAGGGAGTATAGTTGGCTTTATTGGGAGTAATGGAGCTGGTAAATCCACAACGATTAAAATGTTGACTGGGACTCTTTATCCTAGTTCCGGAAAATTAGAAGTGAATGGAGAAATTCCATTTAAAAGAAGTATAAATTTTAGAAAAAAAATTTCAATAGTAGTAGGAAATAAATTACAGTTATTTCAAGATGTTTCGGCTATGGATTATTTTCAATTGATTGGTACTTTATATGAGGTAGAACCGGCGATTTTACAAGAACGAATTCAGGAATTAAGCAATTTGTTGAATGTAAAAGATCAGCTTTACCAGCAGGTCCGGACCCTCTCTCTTGGACAAAAAATGAAAATGGAGTTTATCGCGGCATCTTTAACAAGTCCGGAAATATTATTTTTAGACGAGCCTACTATAGGGTTAGATATACAGTCTAAAAAAGATATCAGAACATTTTTAAAGAAAATGAATGAAGAATGTCATACTACTATTATTTTAACGAGTCATGATATGGATGATATTTCGTCTGTTTGTGACGAATTAATCGTCATTGACAAAGGAAAAATTATTTTGCAGGAGTCAATGGATGTTATTTTATCTAAATTTTCTGATTTTAAATATTTAAAGATAAAAATGACATTAGATTTTGTACCAGAGTTATGCTCTGTTAAAGGAGTAGTAGTCATTTCTCAAACAAAATCGGAATGTATACTAAAAATACCTAGAGATTTTGTCTTTGAGACATTAGAATCAATCAATAAGCTTGTAGATATAGAAGATTTTGAAATATCAAATCTTTCTTTAGAAGAAATTATTTTACAAAACTATTTTACAAAAAAGGAGCACAATTGAAAAAAGAAATGTCTATTATTCTGATATCATTTCGATCTATTTTGAACTATAAATCAAGTGTACTATTGTTAATGTTACAGGCAAGTATACAAATTATGATATCAGTATTTTTATGGACGTATATATATCAGAGTAACCAGATAAATATAGCAGGATATGATTTTACCTCAATGGTTCAATACTATTTGGGGACTATAATTTTTTCATATTTTGTTTTTTATCCAGTTGATTGGGAAATCAATGACGATGTTCATTCAGGAAATTTTTTTAGCATATTAATAAAACCTGTTACTTTTTATAAGTATTATTTTTGTAAAATGCTTGGAGATAGGCTTGCTCATTTATTATTTATCATCATTCCTGTCATTTTATTCTCCAGTGTTTATTACAAGAATGAGTTATTAACCATTGAAATTCTTATTTTAGGAAGTATTGCAATTATTCTATCTATGGTTCTATGGTTTTTAATATCATGTTGTGTAGGTATGCTTTCTTTTTGGTTAGAAAATATATTTTTTGTCCTTACTGTTAAAGAAATAGTAATTCAGTTTTTATCAGGAATACTATTGCCTTTAAGTTTTTTTTCAAATAATTTTCGTCTGTTTTTAGATGTATTACCTTTTAAATACTTAGTATATGAACCGCTTCAGATGTTTAGTAATGATACATATAAATTAATAGACTATTTGAGAATTATTTGTATTCAATTGATTTGGTGCATCATTTTTTATATTATATCAAGATTCATATTGAGAAAAGGAGTGGAGCACTTCTCAAATGTGGGAGGATAAAATGTTTAGAATAAAAGTAATTTTTAGGCTACTTCATTTTGGTTTTAAATCTGATATGAATTTTCATTTTGACTTCTTTTGTGGTCTATTTTCGTCGATACTGTGGATTGGTTTACCTATTGTATTTTTTAGATTGATTTTCTTAAACATAGACTCTTTTAATGGTTGGGACTATTATCAAATTTTATTTTTGGTAGGTTCCTACACTATTGTAGATGGAGTTATGATGGGATTGTTAATTAGAAGTATGGGAATTTTAGAATCAGATATTTTGAGTGGTAACTTGGATCAAATTTTATTGAGGCCGTTTGATACTCAGTTGTTCTATATTTTTAGATCATTTAATTTAGTTCAATTCGTGAATACTTTTTTTGGTCTTGCGATCATTTTTATAAGTTATGGAAATTTAAATGTACATTTAAATTCATTAAAAATATTATTTTATATCCTTTCTTTAATGTGTGGTTGTATTATATATTATTCAATTTGGTTTCTAATAACGATTAGTTCATTTTGGTTCCCAACTAAATTTTCAAAAGTAGATGTATTTTTGAATTATATTGGAATTTCTAAGTATCCATATAATATTTTTACAGGTATTAACAGATTGATCACTATGTTATTTGTTCCCAATTTATTAATTGCCAATCCTGCAGTATTAATATTTTTAGGGAAAGATACATTGAACCTATTTTTCTATCAAATAGTTTTTACAGTTTTTTTGATTATTATCAGTCGTACAATTTTTAGAAAAGGATTGAAAAAATATGAAAGTGCAGGAATATAAACAATGTTGTTCAGTTATATGTTTGACTAAAGGAAGTGATTCGCTGTACTTTCGGATATGAGCTTGGAGGTAGAATTACCAGAGTGATAAAGTCTCCATTTGATATAACAGCCATTCAATTTATTGATTAACTCTTATTGTGATATGTTCATACTAAAAACCGCTCAGCTGAGCGGTTTTCGTCTATTCATACCCTTTTACAGTACCCATGTACGGATGGCATGGGCAACGCCAGATTCATCATTAGATTTAGTGATGTATTTGGCGATTTTTTTGATTTCTGGATTTCCATTTTCCATGACAACGGGATTCCCAACGACTTCCAGCATGGCGCGGTCATTTTCTTCGTCACCGATCGCCATGGTTTGATCTTTGGTCAATCCTAGTTTTTCAGCTAAGTGAGTAATGGCTGAACCTTTGTCCACATTCTTTTTAAGGAGTTCGAGGTAGAAAGGAGCAGATTTGTTGATGGAGTAGCGCTCATAAAATTCTGCTGGGATCTTTTCAATCGCAGCATCGAGGATTTCTGGTTCATCGATGAACATACATTTGACAATTTCCTTGTCAGCCATTTCTTCAGGAGTGCGGTAGAAAATAGGCATGCTGACGAGGGTTGATTCGTGCACAGTGTATTTTCCGATATTGCGATTGGCAGTGTAGATTCCATCCTTGGTAATAGCGTGCATGTGGACACCGAGCTTACGACTGAGAAATTCCATATCCAGATAATCCTCATAAGTCAAGGATTCGCTGATAATCTCATGTCCTGTAGCATTTTCTTGGACAAGGGCACCGTTGAAGGTCACAACATAGTCACCCTCGTCTCTCAACTGCAAGTCGTCTAGAAGCTTGGCAACACCTGCGATAGGGCGACCGGTTGCAATCACGACTTTGACACCAGCTTCTTTGGCATCTTGGATGGCAGAAAAGACTTCAGGAGTGATTTCCTTTTGGCTGTTGACAAGGGTTCCGTCAATATCGACGGCAATTAGTTTAATACTCATAAATTTCCTCTTCTAGTTTTTATTTGGAGTAAAATGATCGTTCTCAATCAAGTGTAAAAATTGCTGGGTGATGCTTGCGAAGATGCTATTTTGGTCTAACATTTCTTTCGGGAAATAAAAACGATTATCTCCATGGCGACTGCCAGCAAGGGATTGGACGATAGGAGAAAGGCTAGAGAGTTCGGCCAGTTCTCCATTTTTTTGTAAAATCTCAATCTGTGTCCGTGGATTTTCAGATTCGGGACGATAGATATCATAAGGGAGGTCAAAGTTCTTATGAATGGCAGTATAGTAGTCGGGATCAAAGCCGATGTCCTCAACCAATTTTCTCATGCTAGCGAGTTGGTCTTGATCTTCTTGTGAAAAGGTAATGGACTTAAAGACCTTGCGGTTGACAAAGCGTTGCGACAAGTCTGCAAGAATCTTGTCAGGACTGGTCATCCAGAGTTGGAAGTAGGTATTCATCACACCATCATCCAGAGCCAGATAGTCAGACAAGGTCACATTTTTTTCAAAGAAAGGCAGCAAATGGGGAGAAGTTCGTGCAAAGAAGTCCTTGTCCTCAGGATAAAGTTCCTTGGCGCGCTTGAGGAGATTCTGTAGGAGAACTTCCATGGCGCGTGTTGCTGGGTGGAAATAAACCTGCATATACATCTGGTAACGACTAAGGACATAGTCTTCGATGGCGTGCATGCCATTGCGCTGAAAGGCGATACCATTTTCGACTGGACGAATGACTCGGAGGATCCGAGTTAGGTCAAATTCCCCATAAGATGCTCCTGTAAAATAGGAGTCGCGCAAGAGATAGTCCATGCGGTCCGCATCAATCTGACTGGAAATGAGTTGCACGACCTGCTTGTTAGGGTAGGTATGGTCTATGACACTGGCTACCTTTTCTGGAAAATCTGGCGCTACTTGTAGTAGGACTTGGTGAATCTCCGTTTCAGGACTTTGGATAATCTCCTGAGTAATAGCTTCGTGGTCTGTATCAAAGAGATGTTCAAAAGTATGGGAGTAGGCACCATGTCCGAGGTCATGAAGGAGTGCAGCGGTCATGGTCAAGAGAGACTCAGCAGGATTCCATTCTTCAGGATATTTTTCTTCAAAAATCTCTGTGATACGTCGTGCAATTTCATAGACTCCTAGACAGTGAGAGAAGCGACTGTGTTCTCCACCGTGGAAGGTATAACTGGAAGTTCCCAGTTGCTTGATTCGACGCAAACGCTGAAATTCTTTTGTATTAATCAAGTCATAGATGATTTGATTATTGACATGGATGTAGTTGTGAACTGGGTCACGGAATACTTTTTCGTTCATATGACCATTATAGCAAAATCCTGCTCTTTTTGGTAAAATAGTAGGACAAGAGACAAGAAAGAGGACTTGATGTGAAGATTCGGATGCGAAATAGGATTCAGTTTGATGAGCAGTTGGAAGTGATTGACCAGCTTTATGACGTGGAAGTGCATGAAAAAGGAGATTATAGCTACCTGCTTTTCTATAATGAGGAAAAGGAAAAAGTGGTTATTAAATTTCATGGTCAAGAACTTGTGATGAGCCGATTTTCCAATCCCAAGACCATTATGCGCTTTCTAAAGGATAGCGATAGTTTAGCCTATATTCCCACACCTATGGGCATGCAGGAGTTTATCATCCAAACGAGCCATTATCAAGTTAATGGGCAAAAGATTAATTTAGACTATCAACTACAAAATCAAGAGGGAGATCCCTTTGCCAACTATCAATTGGAAATTACTTGGGGCTAGGCTCATGTCTTTTTCAAATTTACCTGGCTATCTTCTCGGATTAGCCTGCTAATGTGGTAGATTAGGCTAATTTTTGGTATAATAAAAGTTATGGAAATCGAAAAAACCAATCGTATGAATGCGCTCTTTGAATTTTATGCAGCGCTTTTGACAGATAAGCAAATGAATTATATCGAGCTCTACTACGCTGATGATTACAGCCTTGCTGAAATTGCCGAGGAGTTCGGTGTCAGTCGTCAGGCTGTCTATGATAATATCAAGCGGACGGAAAAGATTCTGGAAGATTATGAGATGAAATTGCACATGTACTCGGACTACATTGTCCGCAGTCAGATTTTTGACCAGATTTTGGAGCGCTATCCCAAGGATGACTTTCTGCAGGAGCAGATAGAAATTTTAACAAGCATTGATAATAGAGAATAAGAGGAAGAAAAATGGCATTTGAAAGTTTAACAGAACGTTTGCAGAACGTCTTTAAAAATCTACGTAAAAAAGGAAAAATCTCTGAAGCTGATGTCCAAGAGGCAACCAAAGAAATTCGCTTGGCCTTGCTTGAGGCCGACGTTGCTTTGCCTGTTGTAAAGGACTTTATCAAGAAGGTTCGTGAACGTGCAGTCGGACATGAAGTTATTGATACCCTTAATCCTGCGCAACAAATTATTAAAATCGTTGATGAGGAATTGACGGCTGTTTTGGGTTCTGATACAGCTGAGATTATCAAGTCACCTAAGATTCCTACAATCATCATGATGGTTGGTTTGCAGGGGGCTGGTAAAACAACCTTTGCTGGTAAATTGGCCAACAAACTCAAGAAAGAAGAAAATGCTCGTCCATTGATGATTGCGGCGGATATTTACCGTCCTGCGGCTATTGACCAGTTGAAAACTCTGGGTCAACAGATTGATGTACCTGTTTTTGCACTTGGGACAGAGGTTCCAGCTGTGGAGATTGTACGTCAAGGTTTGGAACAAGCCCAAGCCAATCACAACGACTATGTCTTGATTGATACGGCAGGTCGTTTGCAGATTGATGAGCTTTTGATGAATGAGCTTCGCGATGTGAAAGCACTGGCTCAACCAAATGAAATTCTCCTTGTCGTTGATGCCATGATTGGTCAGGAAGCGGCCAATGTTGCGCGTGAGTTTAATGCTCAGTTAGAAGTGACTGGGGTTATCCTTACCAAGATTGATGGCGATACTCGTGGTGGTGCGGCTCTATCTGTTCGTCACATTACTGGAAAACCAATCAAGTTCACTGGTACAGGTGAAAAGATTACGGACATTGAAACCTTCCACCCAGATCGCATGTCTAGCCGTATCCTTGGTATGGGGGATATGCTCACTCTGATTGAGAAAGCTTCTCAGGAATACGATGAGCAAAAAGCCCTTGAAATGGCTGAGAAGATGCGTGAAAACACCTTTGATTTCAATGATTTCATTGATCAGTTGGATCAGGTACAAAACATGGGGCCAATGGAAGACTTGCTCAAGATGATTCCAGGTATGGCTAACAACCCAGCCCTTCAAAACATGAAGGTAGATGAGCGTCAGATTGCTCGTAAACGTGCCATTGTGTCTTCAATGACACCTGAAGAACGTGAAAATCCAGATTTGTTAAATCCAAGCCGTCGCCGTCGTATTGCCGCAGGTTCTGGAAATACTTTTGTAGAAGTCAATAAATTCATCAAAGACTTTAACCAGGCTAAACAGCTCATGCAAGGTGTTATGTCTGGAGATATGAACAAAATGATGAAGCAAATGGGAATTAATCCAAACAACCTTCCTAAAAATATGCCAAATATGGGAGGAATGGATATGTCTGCCCTTGAAGGAATGATGGGACAAGGCGGTATGCCTGACCTGTCAGCTCTCGGAGGAGCAGGAATGCCAGATATGAGTCAGATGTTTGGTGGCGGACTCAAAGGTAAAATTGGTGAATTTGCCATGAAACAGTCCATGAAACGCATGGCTAATAAAATGAAAAAAGCGAAGAAAAAACGTAAGTAAGACAAAGGAAGGCCGCAGGGCTTTCCTTTTTTAGAAAGAAGAAAAATGAGCACTTCCGTAATTGGAAATGCTCGTTTTTTGATGTATTTAGACTCTTATACTCAATGAAAATCAAAGAACAAACTAGGAAACTAGCTGCAGGCTGTACTTGAGTACGGCAAGGCGACGTTGACGTGGTTTGAATTTGATTTTCGAAGAGTATTAATCTTTATTTTCGTATGGCAAGATTAAGTTCAAGATGATTCCTGTCATGGCTGATAGGGCAGTACCTGAAAGTGTAACTGGACCGAGTTTAAGGATAGCTCCTCCAAGTCCAAGTACCAACATAGCACTTGCGATGATTAGGTTACGCATTTGAGCGAAATCAACACGTTCTTTGATCAAAACTTTCAAACCATTACTTGCGATAACTCCGTAGAGAAGGATTGACATACCACCAAGTACAGCATTTGGAATGGTTGAAATCAAGGCAGTGAATTTACCAAGGAAGCTAAGGGCAATCGCGATAAAGGCAGCGTTACGGATAACTGAGACAGAAGCGATACGAGTCATACCGATAACCCCTGTGTTTTCTCCATAAGTTGTATTGGCTGGTCCACCAAGGAAGGCAGAAACTGAAGTTGCGATACCGTCACCAAGAAGAGTACGGTGAAGACCTGGTTCTTTCAAGAATTGACGGCCACAGATTTGACCCAAAACAGTATGGTCTCCGATGTGTTCAGAGATTGTTACGATAGCGATTGGCAAGATAGCGATAGTTTCTGGACCGAAGTAAAGATTGTATTCTTTAAAGGCACCACCTGTGCTAAATGGCAAGTAGAAACCAGGGATTTCAAACCAGTTAGCTTTAAGAACTGGTGTAAAGTCAACCAAGCCAAGGGTTAGTGCGAAGAGGTAACCACCGATAATGGCAAAGAGGAATGGAATGATTCGTAGGAAGCCTTTTCCTTTTGTATTGATAAAGGCAGCAATCAAGAAAGTAACAACTGCTACAAGAGCATTTTTCCAATTCCCGTCAGCTACAAGACCAGCGTTAGTAACTGCTGAGCCTGCAAGTCCAAGACCGATAACGATGATCATAGGTCCGATGATGATTGGTGGCAAGAGTTTATCAATCCATTTTGTACCTGCAAAACGAACACCAGCAGCCACAAGGACATAGACTAAACCAGTCAAGATAACCCCTGTTTGAGCAGCAGATACATCACCACCCATTTCTTTCATAGCCAGTGACATTGCTGTTATAAAGGCAAATGAAGAACCTAGATAAACGGGAACTTTAAAACCGGTTGAAATCATATAGATGAGTGTTCCTACACCTGAAGCAAAAAGGGCAACAGATACGGGCATTCCCAAAATCAATGGTACCAAGATGGTCGCACCAAACATGGCGAAAACGTGTTGGAAGCTAAGGAGAATTCCTTTTCCAGCCGAAGGACGTTGGTCAACGTCTAGTAACAAATCAACAGTTGATTCTTGTTTCATATAAACCTCACTTTTGGGCATCAAAAAAGAGCCCATTATTTTACAGCAATAGGCCCTCAGAGTAAGACTTCTTTAAAATCTAGACTTTAAAGAGTTTCAAGTATTTCTGCGTCTTCGTCACCTCACGGGATGACATTAAAAACCTTTGCTTGTGATAGTATAGCAGAAATTCCGAACTTTGTAAACATTTTTTACTAAAAAATTTAAAGCGGGCGTTTGTTGGGCATGCCAGCCTTTCTTGGATATTTATTTGGTGTTTCTTTTTTCTTTTCTACCACTGTGATGTAACGTGGATCTCCATTTGGTAGGGCGTAGCTGAGATTGTCTTCTACTTTACTAAAAAGGAGGTTGAGGGCATTCTTAGCTTCTAATAATTCCTCAGGCGCATTGCTAGCCTTGAGTGCCAATAGTTTTCCGCCAACTTTAAGGTAGGGAATAGTTAATTCAGATAGGACTTGCATACGGGCAACCGCACGAGCCGTTACAAAATCATAGTGAGCACGGAAGTTTTTGTCTTGGGCCAAGTCTTCTGCACGTCCATGGTAGAAATGAACATCGTCCAAATCCAGTTCTTGAGCCAAAAGTTGGAGGAAGTTGATGCGCTTATTGAGTGAATCAATGATGGTCACATCTAACTGAGGATAGAGGATTTTCATTGGTAAACTAGGAAATCCTGCCCCAGCACCGATGTCAAGAAGTTTGATAGTTTCATTGGGAATCAAGCCTTGCAGAATAGGTGCAATCGAATCGTAAAAATGCTTGAGATAAACTTCATCCTTGTCTGTAATAGCCGTCAAATTAATCTTTTCATTCCACTCGACCAAGAGTTCAAAATAACGATCAAATTGTTTTTTTTGCTGGTCCGAAAGTGGAAGATTCTGCTCGGCAAGCAAGTTGTAAAATGTTTCTGGTTTCATAGTTATTTCCTTCTTTAGTATCATCTTATTTTACCACAATCATTAAAAATTTGATATACTGGTACTAATCTAAAAGTAGAAAGGACTTATATAATGACTTGGATTATTCTTGGAGTTTTGGCTCTTGTTGTTATTTTTGTGATTGTTAGCTATAACGGTTTGGTTAAGAATCGTATGCAAACAAAGGAGGCTTGGAGTCAGATTGATGTTCAGTTGAAACGTCGAAATGATCTCTTGCCAAACTTGATTGAGACTGTAAAAGGTTATGCCAAATATGAAGGTTCTACCCTTGAAAAGGTGGCAGAACTTCGCAATCAAGTTGCTGCAGCAACTTCACCAGCAGAAGCTATGAAAGCTAGTGATGCCCTCACTCGTCAGGTTTCAGGTATTTTTGCAGTTGCAGAAAGCTATCCAGATTTGAAAGCTAGTGCCAACTTTGTTAAATTGCAAGAGGAGTTGACAAACACAGAAAATAAAATTTCATACTCTCGTCAACTCTATAACAGTGTTGTCAGCAACTACAATGTAAAATTAGAAACTTTCCCAAGCAATATTATCGCTGGAATGTTTGGATTTAAAGCAGCAGATTTCCTTCAAACTCCAGATGAGGAAAAGGTAGTACCTAAAGTTGATTTTAGCGGTTTAGGTGACTAAGATGTTGTTTGATCAAATTGCAAGCAATAAACGAAAAACGTGGATTTTGTTGCTGGTATTTTTCCTACTCTTAGCTCTTGTTGGCTATGCGGTTGGTTATCTCTTTATGCGGTCTGGGTTTGGCGGTTTGGTTATCGCACTGATTATCGGCTTTATCTATGCCTTGTCCATGATTTTTCAATCGACAGAGATTGTCATGTCCATGAATGGAGCGCGTGAGGTGGATGAACAAACGGCACCAGACCTCTACCATGTAGTAGAAGATATGGCTATGGTGGCTCAGATTCCTATGCCACGTGTTTTCATCATTGATGATCCAGCCTTAAATGCCTTTGCGACAGGTTCTAACCCTCAAAATGCGGCGGTTGCTGCGACGTCAGGTCTCCTAGCTATCATGAATCGTGAAGAACTAGAAGCTGTTATGGGACATGAAGTCAGTCATATTCGTAATTACGATATCCGCATTTCGACTATTGCTGTTGCCCTTGCTAGTGCTATCACCATGCTTTCTAGTATGGCAGGTCGTATGATGTGGTGGGGTGGCGCAGGTCGCAGACGAAGTGACGATGACCGAGATGGAAATGGTCTTGAAATCATTATGCTAGTGGTCTCCCTACTTGCAATTGTGCTGGCACCTCTCGCTGCAACCTTGGTGCAACTAGCTATTTCTCGTCAGAGGGAATTTCTAGCTGATGCTTCCAGTGTCGAGTTGACCCGCAATCCTCAAGGGATGATTAATGCTCTACGTAAGTTGGATAATAGTAAACCGATGAGTCGTCCTGTCGATGATGCCAGCAGTGCACTTTATATCAATGATCCTAAGAAAGGTGGAGGGTTCCAAAAACTCTTTTATACCCACCCACCTATCTCAGAACGGATCGAACGTTTAAAACATATGTAAAATGAAGGCTGGGAAAAAGCCTTTAAAATCTGAAAAACGCATAATATCAGGTGTGAAAAAAACTTGATATTATGCGTTTTATTGTGGGAAGATTTACTTTCTCTTCTCCTAAAATTGTGTTTTTGCCCCACCTATCTGCTATGTTGCAAATTTATAAATTGTCTAAATTAACTACATCCAAACCGTGTTCTGTCAAGCGATAGATAGTCGAACAGACCTCTTTTAAGAAACGACGGTCATGCGAAACAGTGATGATACCGCCTGAATAGGTTGCAAAGAGTTTTCTAATTTCGGGTTGAGAAGTAGGTGAAAAGTTTCGTGTGGGTTCATCTAGCAGGAGAAAGTTTGGTTTGCGCAAGACTAAATCCAAAAGTAGGAGTTTACCCTGTTGTCCGCCAGATAAGGAGCGAATTTGATGCTGCATTTCTGGATAACTGAAATTGAGACTGGCTAAGTGAGATTGGATTTTCTGTAGTTCCTCTTTTTCCCCAGTTTTGCGGAGATAGGCTAGTGGTGATAAATCCAATTGCAGTTTTTTGTGGTAATCTTGTGGCATAAAACCAAGCGAAATTTCTATTTTGGCGCTAAGCAGTTGTTGAAACTTGGCTAACAGAGTCGATTTTCCAATACCATTTGGGCCGATAATACCGATTTTTTCTTGGCCACGGACAGTTAGTCGTAGTTCTTGAACCAAAACTCGGTCGCCAATGGACAAATTTTCTTTTTCCAGTTGGATTAAAACTTTAGAAGCAGGTAATGGTTGGATGTCTGAGAAGAAAAGTTTGATTTCTTCCTCTTCAAGTGGCTTTTGGATCATGGACTGAGCTGTCTTTTCAAAGCGTTTTTCTTGAGAGAGAACATTTTTCATCTTTTTAGCCAATAGGCGACCGGCAGTACTATCTTTAGTAGCTCGAAGGGCAGTTTCTACATTTTGCTTGACTCGCCGGTGTTTTTCCATGGTTTTATCGTAGACTCTCTGGTCGTTAGCAGCTTGCTGGCTTTGTCTGGCAAAATTAGCCTTTCTCTGCTCACTATAGCAATCATAGTCTAAATGCTCTACTAGTGTTTCCGCTTCTTTACGGTGCTTTACCAGTCGCAAGTGGACAATAGTGTCTGCCGTTTCAGAAAGAAAGTCCTCATCATGGGAAATGAAAATAACGGTTTGCCTAATCTTTCGAATCTGACCTTTTAGCCAATCAACCGTCTCAAGGTCCAGGTCATTTGAAGGTTCATCTAAAAATAAAATCTCAAAGGGTTTGGCTAACTCATGGATGAGCTGAATTTTCAAAGCTTCACCCCCTGATAGACTGCCAATCTCTTGGTCACTAGCAAAGCGATCACTATCAAAATGCAACTCTTCAGCTAAGCGATAAAGGATACTGTAGTCTAAATCAATAGAATCTAAAAAGAAGTAGTCGTGTAGAGTTTTCTTTTTCAGCTCCTCGGGAAGTTTTTGAGGAATATAGGCCAGTGACTGATAGTCAGACTGGATGTCTCCCTTGATAGTGAAATCAGGTAAAGTTTTCCCCATTAAAGTTTTAAGCAAGGTTGATTTGCCATTTCCTTCTTCGCCAATAATAGCTATCTTTTCTCCGTTTTGTATGGTCATGTTTAAGTCAGAGACAAGGTCTCGTAAATCTTTGTTTTGTGTGATGGTCAGGTGATTGATTTTTATCATATAATTGCCCTTTCTAGAATGTTCATAGTGCATAACAAAAAGCTCTACTTTACCTAGTAGAGCCAAAGTTAATGTCAAAACTCTATTATCCTCGTTGAAAAGCTCGTCAAACTAGCTTGGAGTTGCCTAATCCAACTCAAGAGGAGCAGATGGTTAGCCTTCTAGTTTTTTGATTTTCAATGAGGATAAGATACTAGAAAATCTAGTATGAAAAGAGCACACAAAAAGAGACAAAAACAAGATCTACTAAATAAAGTTTCTTTATTTGATAGACTTAGTTGTTCATGTCTCCCTTACCTCCGAGTATTAGTATCTTTATCCTATACCTTTAAGGAAATTTTGTCAACAGAAAACTGACAATTCTAATCTCTAAAATCCGAAAACAGGTCCATAGAGAGTCAGTACGTGTTTGATATGCTCGTAATGGAATTTATCATAGTTTCGCCAAGCAGTGCGTGCTTGATCATTCAGTTTTAGGCTACCAAGACCAATCAGAAGACTGGTACGTTGGTAAAATTTCTCAAGGTCGATTAAAATACTGTTGTCCAACTTTTCCGCTTTTTTGAGCTCTTGCAGAGTAGTGTTTAGCAGCTCTTGCAGTCGAATATCATCTGCCCTACCCTGTTTGCAGCTTTGGAAACTTTTATTTAACTCGGATAGGAGTTGGGTTGCATTAGTAATGAGTTCTTTGTCTTTCATGTGAGCATCCTCCTTGCTCTGATGTATTATTGCCTATAGTATGGCACTAAAAAATGTCATAGTAAATATGTTAAAAAATCGAATGTTAATTAAAAAGTTTGGTGGGCTGATTTGTAGGCTTTTCATGGTATAATCAAGAGAGTAAATCTTTATGGAGGAAGTATGAAATTAAATATTCAAGAAATTCGTAAGCAGTCTGAAGGCTTGCATTTTGAACAAACGTTAGACCTAGCCGCAGACCTGCGTGCACGCAATCAAGAAATTTTAGATGTAAAAGATATCCTTGCAGTTGGGAAAGTACAGTACGAAGACCGTATGTATTTCTTAGATTATCAACTATCTTATACCATTGTTCTTGCTTCAAGTCGCAGTATGGAACCAGTTGAGTTAGTTGAATCTTATCCAGTAACGGAAGTTTTCATGGAAGGTGCAACTAACCAACTAGATCAGGAAGTTTTAGACGATGATTTGGTCTTGCCTATCGAAAATGGAGAACTTGACCTTGCTGAGAGCGTGTCAGATAATATCCTTCTCAACATTCCTATCAAGGTCTTGACGGCTGAAGAAGAGGCTGGTCAAGGATTTGTTTCAGGAAATGACTGGCAAATCATGACAGAAGAAGAATACCAAGCCCAACAGGCAGTTAAGAAAGAAGAAAACAGTCCTTTTGCTGGCTTACAAGGACTATTTGACGGAGACGAATAATGGTCTTGTCAAAAAAACGAGCACGAAAAGTGCTGGAAGAAATAATTGCTCTGTTTCCAGATGCCAAGCCCAGTCTTGATTTTACCAATCATTTTGAACTACTAGTTGCGGTCATGTTGTCAGCTCAGACAACGGATGCAGCGGTAAATAAGGCTACACCAGGTCTCTTTGCTGCCTTTCCAACGCCACAAGCCATGTCTGTTGCAACAGAAAGTGAAATTGCCTCACACATTTCTCGCCTAGGACTGTATCGAAATAAGGCTAAATTCCTTAAAAAATGTGCCCAACAGTTACTAGATGATTTTGATGGCCAAGTTCCTCAAACACGTGAGGAACTAGAGAGTTTAGCAGGTGTTGGTCGTAAAACAGCCAATGTTGTCATGAGTGTGGGCTTTGGAATTCCAGCCTTTGCAGTGGATACTCATGTGGAGCGTATTTGCAAACACCACGATATTGTCAAAAAATCAGCGACACCACTTGAGGTGGAAAAGAGGGTTATGGATATTTTGCCACCTGAAAAATGGTTAGCAGCTCATCAGGCCATGATTTATTTCGGACGGGCTATCTGCCATCCTAAAAATCCAGAGTGTGACCAGTACCCACAATTATATGATTTTAGCAATTTATAAGATGGTGTACCAAAAGTTTTTGCTTGATTTTAAGCATGCTTTGTGCTATAGTATTTGATAACTAAATATTCCTTTAAACCTGTCCCGTGAGGCAGGCAAGGAGCGTGATAAAGTAGAAGGGTGAAGTCTATACTGTTTGCAGTAGGGCTTGCTTAGCTATACATTTCAAGTCTCCTTGTTTAAGGAGACTTTTCTTTTTGGAGGTTTGTCATGAAGACAAAAGAAGTTGTAGACGAATTAACCGTCAAACGAGCGATTACGCGTATTACTTATGAGATTATCGAACGCAACAAAGATTTGAATAAAATCGTCTTGGCTGGTATTAAAACTCGTGGTGTCTTTATCGCCCACCGAATCCAAGAACGTTTGGAGCAGCTAGAAAATCTTTCAGTTCCCGTTGTGGAATTGGATACCAAACCTTTCCGTGATGATGTTAAAAGTGGAGAAGATACTTCTTTGGTTTCTGTTGATGTGACAGACCGTGAAGTTATCTTGGTGGACGATGTGCTTTATACAGGCCGTACCATCCGTGCTGCTATTGATAATATTGTAGGTCATGGTCGTCCTGCGCGCGTGAGTTTAGCAGTTCTAGTCGATCGTGGACATAGAGAATTGCCAATCCGTCCAGATTACGTTGGAAAAAATATCCCAACCAGTCGTTCTGAAGAAATCATCGTAGAGATGACAGAACTTGATGGCCAAGACAGAGTTCTGATTACTGAAGAAGCTTAGAAAGCTAAAGGAGTAGCCATGTCAGAAAATCAACAAGCATTGAACCATGTGGTGTCCATGGAAGACCTCACTGTCGATCAAGTCATGAAATTGATCAAGCGAGGAATTGAGTTTAAAAACGGAGCTCAGCTTCCTTATGAAGACCATCCGATTGTTTCCAATCTTTTCTTTGAGGATTCTACACGGACGCATAAGTCCTTTGAAGTGGCAGAGATTAAATTGGGATTGGAGCGACTTGACTTTGATGTGAAGACTAGTTCAGTCAATAAGGGTGAGACACTTTATGATACCATTTTGACTCTGTCTGCTTTAGGAGTGGATGTCTGTGTGATTCGCCACCCTGAGGTTGACTACTACAGAGAGTTAATTGCAAGTCCGACGATTACGACTTCCATAATCAATGGTGGAGATGGTTCGGGTCAACACCCTAGCCAGAGCTTGCTTGATTTGATGACTATTTATGAGGAATTTGGTCACTTTGAGGGTCTCAAGGTTGCGATTGCAGGTGACTTGGACCACTCACGCGTTGCTAAATCCAATATGCAGATTTTGAAACGCTTGGGAGCTGAACTTTATTTTGCTGGACCTGAGGAATGGAGAAGTCAAGAGTTTGCAGATTATGGACAGTTTGTAACCATTGATGAAATCATTGATCAGGTGGATGTCATGATGTTTCTCCGTGTGCAACATGAACGCCATGATAGTGGAGCTGTCTTTTCAAAAGAAGACTACCATGCCCAACATGGTTTGACTCAAGAACGTTACGATCGTTTGAAAGAAACAGCAATCCTCATGCACCCAGCTCCAGTCAATCGTGATGTAGAAATCGCAGACCACTTGGTTGAAGCACCAAAATCACGGATTGTCCAACAAATGACCAATGGTGTCTTTGTTCGAATGGCAATCTTAGAATCCGTATTGGCGAGTAGAAACGCCAACTAAAACACAAGACGTTAAAAGACGCCAGTGAGCGTCCACGAGAGGTGAAAATATGACAAAAAGACTTCTAGTATTAGAAGATGGCACAGTTTTTGAAGGTAAGGCCTTCGGAGCAGATATTGATGTAACAGGCGAAATCGTCTTTAATACAGGAATGACCGGCTATCAAGAATCCATTACAGACCAGTCTTATAATGGACAAATCTTGACTTTTACTTATCCTTTGGTGGGAAATTATGGAATTAACCGTGATGATTACGAATCCATTATTCCAACTTGTAAGGGAGTCGTTGTTTTTGAAGAAGCGCGTAGAGCAAGCAACTGGCGCAACCAAATGACCTTGGATGAATTTTTGAAAGCCAAGAAAATTCCGGGTATTTCAGGGATTGATACACGTGCTCTTACTAAGATTATCCGTAAGCATGGTACGATGCGTGCAACCTTGACCCATGTTGGGGACAGCATGGACCATGTGACGGATCAGCTCCAAGCAACAGTCTTGCCGACAGACAATATCAAGCAGGTTTCTACTAAAACTTCCTATCCAGCTCCAGGAGTTGGTTTGAGTGTTGTCTTAGTGGACTTTGGTCTCAAGCACTCAATTCTACGTGAACTTTCTAAGCGTAACTGTAACGTTACAGTTGTTCCTTATTCGACAACGGCTGAAGAAATTCTCCATCTCAATCCTGACGGAGTTATGTTGTCAAACGGTCCAGGTAACCCAGAAGATGTCCCACAGGCACTGGATATGATTCGTGGTGTGCAAGGGAAAATTCCAATCTTTGGTATTTGTATGGGGCATCAACTCTTTGCAATGGCAAACGGGGCTAAGACTTACAAGATGAAGTTTGGTCACCGTGGATTCAACCATGCGGTACGTGAAATTGCTACAGGACGTGTGGACTTTACAAGTCAAAACCATGGTTATGCAGTTAGTCGTGAAGATTTGCCAGAGCACTTGATCATTACCCATGAAGAAATCAATGACAAGTCAGTTGAAGGAGTTCGCCACAGATACCAACCTGCTTTCTCTGTTCAATACCATCCAGATGCAGCTCCTGGTCCTCATGATGCAAGCTACCTATTTGACGAGTTTATCGAGATGATGGAAGCTTTTAAACAATCAAACTAAGAACGAGTAAAAGCTCGTCGGAGAATTTATTTAATGTCGCCCTGAGAGGCGACGAATAGAAAGGAGAAGATACATTGTTCGCGGAAGTGAACACGCCCTAAGAACTGTGTGAAAAAGATAAACATCGTCTTGACGCTGAAGGCGTCTGCACCGAGTTTCCTATTTTCACTGTGTTCTTTACGGGCTTTGTATCATAAACTATGCCTAAACGTACTGATATTCAAAAAATTATGGTGATTGGTTCTGGTCCGATTATTATTGGTCAGGCTGCTGAGTTTGACTACGCTGGGACTCAGGCTTGCTTGTCTTTGAAAGAGGAAGGTTATGAGGTTGTCTTGGTTAACTCAAATCCTGCAACTATCATGACGGACAAGGAAATTGCTGATAAGGTTTATATTGAACCAATTACACTTGAGTTTGTGACACGTATTCTTCGTAAGGAACGTCCAGATGCCTTGCTACCAACACTCGGTGGTCAGACAGGTCTCAACATGGCTATGGAATTATCTAAAAATGGTATCCTTGATGAGCTTGGTGTTGAGCTTTTGGGTACTAAACTATCTGCCATCGACCAAGCGGAGGACCGTGACCTCTTTAAACAATTGATGGAAGAGCTCAACCAACCCATTCCAGAATCTGAAATTGTAAACACTGTTGAAGAAGCTGTTGCCTTTGCAGCAACAATTGGCTACCCAGTCATCGTCCGTCCAGCCTTTACACTTGGTGGTACTGGTGGTGGTATGTGTGCTAATGAGGAAGAATTGCGTGAAATCGCTGAAAATGGATTGAAATTGTCACCTGTGACCCAATGTTTGATTGAGCGTTCAATCGCAGGTTTCAAGGAAATCGAATACGAAGTGATGCGTGACTCAGCCGACAATGCTTTGGTTGTTTGTAACATGGAAAACTTTGACCCAGTTGGGATTCATACAGGGGATTCCATTGTATTTGCCCCAGCCCAAACCATGTCAGACTATGAAAACCAAATGCTACGTGACGCGAGCTTGAGCATCATTCGTGCCCTCAAGATTGAAGGTGGATGTAACGTTCAGCTAGCCCTTGATCCACATAGCTTCAAATACTATGTCATCGAAGTAAACCCTCGTGTATCGCGTTCGTCAGCCCTTGCTTCTAAGGCGACAGGTTACCCAATTGCCAAATTGGCTGCTAAGATTGCCGTCGGTTTGACCTTGGATGAGGTTATTAACCCAGTCACGGGTTCAACCTATGCCATGTTTGAGCCAGCCCTCGACTACGTGGTTGCCAAGATTCCACGTTTCCCATTTGACAAGTTTGAAAAAGGGGAGCGTCGTCTGGGTACACAAATGAAGGCCACTGGAGAAGTCATGGCGATTGGTCGTAACATCGAGGAATCTCTCCTTAAAGCTTGTCGTTCACTTGAAATTGGCGTTCACCACAATGAAATGCCTGAACTTGCCAGTGTTTCAGATGATGACTTGATTGAAAAAGTAGTCAAAGCCCAGGATGATCGACTCTTCTACGTATCAGAAGCCATTCGTCGTGGTTACACACCAGAAGAAATTGCTGAATTGACTAAGATTGATATCTTCTATCTTGATAAACTCCTACATATCTTTGAAATTGAGCAGGAGTTGGGTGCCCATCCACAAGATCTTGAAGTTTTGAAAACTGCAAAATTGAATGGATTTTCAGACCGTAAGATTGCTGAACTATGGGAAACGACAGCTGACCAAGTTCGCCAGCTTCGTTTGGAAAACAAGATTGTTCCAGTTTATAAGATGGTCGATACTTGTGCGGCAGAATTTGACTCTGAAACACCATACTTCTATTCAACCTATGGATGGGAAAATGAGTCTATCAAGTCTGATAAGGAATCTGTACTTGTCCTAGGTTCTGGTCCAATCCGTATCGGTCAAGGGGTCGAGTTTGACTACGCAACAGTTCACTCTGTTAAGGCAATTCAGGCTGCTGGCTACGAAGCCATCATTATGAACTCAAACCCGGAGACAGTTTCAACAGACTTCTCTGTATCTGATAAACTCTACTTTGAACCATTGACTTTTGAAGATGTGATGAATGTTATCGATTTGGAACAACCAAAGGGAGTTATCGTTCAGTTCGGTGGTCAAACAGCCATTAACCTTGCGGAGCCATTGGCAAAAGCAGGTGTGACCATCCTTGGGACACAGGTTGCTGACCTAGACCGAGCTGAGGACCGTGACCTCTTTGAGCAAGCTCTTAAAGATTTGGATATTCCACAGCCACCAGGACAAACGGCTACCAATGAAGAAGAAGCAGTTCTTGCAGCTCGCAAGATTGGCTTCCCAGTTCTTGTCCGCCCATCTTATGTACTTGGTGGACGTGCCATGGAAATCGTTGAAAACGAAGAAGACCTTCGTTCTTATATGCGTACTGCGGTTAAGGCAAGTCCAGACCACCCTGTTCTTGTAGACTCTTATATCGTCGGACAAGAGTGTGAAGTCGATGCCATTTCAGACGGACAAAATGTCCTCATCCCAGGCATCATGGAGCATATCGAACGTGCTGGTGTCCACTCAGGTGACTCAATGGCCGTTTACCCACCACAAACCTTGTCGCAAAAGGTGCAAGAAACAATCGCAGACTATACTAAACGCCTAGCAATCGGTCTTAACTGTCTTGGAATGATGAACATTCAGTTTGTCATCAAGGATGAAAAAGTCTACGTTATTGAGGTCAATCCACGTGCCAGCCGTACGGTTCCATTTCTTTCTAAAGTGACCAATATCCCTATGGCTCAAGTAGCAACCAAGCTCATTCTTGGTCAAAAACTTGAAGAACTTGGCTACCAAGATGGACTTTACCCTGAAAGCACTCGTGTTCATATCAAGGCACCTGTCTTCTCCTTTACGAAACTAGCTAAGGTAGACAGCTTGCTCGGTCCTGAAATGAAGTCAACAGGGGAAGTTATGGGTTCTGATACGACTTTGGAAAAAGCTCTCTATAAAGCCTTTGAAGCTTCTTACCTGCATTTGCCAACTTTTGGTAACGTTGTATTTACCATCGCTGATGATGCAAAAGAAGAAGCCTTGGACTTAGCTCGTCGTTTCCAAAATATTGGCTATGGAATCCTCGCGACAGAAGGGACAGCAGCCTTCTTTGCCAGTCATGGATTGCAAGCCCAACCTGTTGGTAAGATTGGTGATGACGATAAGGATATTCCAAGCTTTGTTCGTAAAGGAAGAATTCAAGCTATCATTAATACAGTTGGAACAAAACGAACTGCTGACGAAGATGGAGAGCAAATTCGCCGTTCAGCTATTGAACACGGAGTGCCCCTCTTCACAGCCCTAGATACAGCTAACGCCATGCTCAAAGTATTGGAAAGCCGTAGTTTTGTCACAGAAGCGATTTAAATAGAAAAAAGAGAAGGTATAACGATCTTCTCTTTTTTGTTATATTTTTTCTTGTAAACTACTGCTTAATCAGCTTTTTCGATAAGCTTTAATACTGTGGCTATACCATTCTTGTATTTCCTTTGATGGTGGTGTCATATAATCCCCATACATCTGGGTTAAAAATTGATCATATTTTTTAGGGACGGGCAACATACGGCCTTCAAACTCAGTTAAGATGAGTTCTTTAAAGGTATCAACTGGGAAGACTTCTTTCATTCCTTCTTTACCAATACCAATTCCTCCCTCATATTGAGGAGTGTTAGTTGCAGCATTCTTGACTAGCTGATCAATTTTCTTGTAAAAGTAACGGGGATTGACCACTCGGAGGGCGTACCAGCTACATAATCTTAGAAAATCTTTTAATTTGCTATCGCCGTGAACTGCGCGTGATTTTTTAATATAAGCTAGTTGACGAAGGGCAACATACTTATAACTCTTGTCGACAATGCTCAAGTCTGTAAAGCGATCAATTGGGAAGACATCGATAAAGAGACTGGTGTCATGACGCTTGTACTTAACATGATCTTCGATAACAGTAGAAGTATCCAAAATCGATGCGAAATTATGGAAGTACCAAGAAGAAGTGTCGTAGGAGAGAACCTTATAACGTGGATGGTCTTCTTCCTCAATAATTTTCAATAAGCGTTCATAATCTTCACGATAAAGGGAAATATCAATATCATCATCCCATGGAATCATACCTTTGTGGCGGATAGCTCCAAGCATGGTTCCATAACTGAGAAAATAAGGAATATTATGTTTCTTACAAGTCTCATCAATATAGTCTAGCAGGGCTAGTTGAATTTCTTTAATTTCTTCTTTTTCTAAATACTGCATCCTAATCCTCCAATTTGTAAGCGTGAAATTCATGACTGTAGAAGCGTTTTTCTTCTGGTGGTAGGGTCATATAATCTCCATAAAATTGTGTCAAAATAGTATCAAATTTTTCTGGCGCAGGAAGGGTCAAATTCTCAAAGGGTAAATCGATTGTTTTATCGAAGGTAGCACTTGGGAAGACTTCCTTTTCCTTAAATTTAGAAGGGATAAAAGCCATATACTGCCCATTTTCACGACTATATTTTTGAATTTCTTTCTCGATTTTATGTGCGAAATAACGAGGAGAAATAGGTCGAAGGAGTAACCAGAAGGCTGTTCGTATCCAATCTTTTAAGAGGCTATCTTTATAGACAATATTTTTATGTTTACTGAAAGACAGAAGTTTGAAGCTTTCCAGCTTATAACAAATATCAATGACCTTAGGGTCATCAAAGCGATCCATAGGGAAAATATCGATAAAAACACCAGACTCATAGGTTTTTGTATTTCGAGTATCGATTATTTTAGTTGTACTGTCGGTTATTTTGATAAAGTTATTAAAGTAGTTTTTATCAGTTTCTAAGGATAAAAGTTTGTATTTACTATTTTCTTTTTGAAAAATATTAATAAATCGTTGGTAGTCTTCTCGAGGCATGGACAGATCAATATCGTCGTCCCAAGGGATAAAGCCCTGATGTCGAACCGCCCCAATCAGAGTACCGTAGTTAATAATATAGTTGATATTGTTCTTTTTACAGAGAGTATCAATATAATCCAAAATTTCTAATTCAATTTGTTTGGCATCTTCAATGGTTAGTTGTTTCATTTTAAACTCCTATGATCTTTTGAATTTATTTTTTAAGGCTAGGACATGGTTTAAAAATTCATAGAAAATGCTATCTTTGGTGAAGGCAAGTAGACCAATATAAGAGATGGCTGATAGCAAGACAATCAAACCAGTATTAATCAAAAATGGCAAATTAATGACCATATCCACGGGATACAAGAAATTAATCAGGAAATAGATTCCTACAAAGGAAAGTGAAAAGAGCGAGTATCGAACAGTATAGCTAAAGATATGTCCTAAGTGGATGAGTTGTTTTCTATGGATGAAAATGATATAGAAAACAAGTAGAGAGGCCTCTGATAGCATAGTTGTCAGTAAGTAGTATTCAGGAGCCACTATGTGGTTGAAAAAGAGGAGACTATTTAAGCCCAAATTGAGTAATCCTGCAAAGACTGTATAGACTGTGATACGTTTTTCATAGCCATTTGTAAAGAGAATTTGGGAACCAAGAATGGTATCTAGTGCCAGGATAATCGTACGAAAAGCGAAGAGAGAGGTTAAGATACCACCTCCGATATATTTTTCACTACCATAAAGTAGGATAGCATTTGGTCCTAAAACCATGAGTCCAAAGCTAAGTGGAATGATAAAGAAGTTAAAGATTCGACTACCTCTATTAACAAGTGTGACATAAGCTTCCTTATCGCCTTTTCCTAGATAGTAACTGAGACGAGGCACACTCACTCCGATAGCTCCTGTTACAACACCAGCTATAACGGTCACAATTCGCTGAGCCATGGTATAGTAACTAACGTTGACATCAATCCCTGTTTTTACGAGGAAGAGACGATCCAAAAAAGTGAAGAGCATATTGGCATTGGCAAAGACCAACATGGCTGTTAAAGGGAGAAAGAGCGGTTTAAAATCACTTATGTGAATCTTAACAAGCTTAATGTCTCTTTTAATCCAAAAATAACTAATCAGATAGTTAATCAGTGTCGATAAACTCATCACAAGTGTATAGACAACAATATCGTGTTCATTTTTGACAAATAGGAAAATAGAGACCAGCATCAGGATACGGATGAAGGCAGTCTTGTAAAAAAGAAAACTATAATTTTCCAGAGCTTCATTAACCCATTCGATTGAAAAAATCTGGGCAATGAGTTGAATCCCCATAACAAGGTAGACTTTTTTGACGATTGGATTATCTGTAAAGAAGAGAGGATAGGCAAGGATATAGACAGCGGTGGTCAAAATCGTACAAGCTATGCACAAATAAAAAAGACTAGAGAAGGTTCTATTCAGATCTTTTTTGTTATCCTTGACATTGCTGATGGCTCGTAAACCGTAGTTATAGACCCCATAAGTTGCAAAGGGTAAGAAAAATGACAAAATTGTGTCGACTGAGTTGAAGTAACCATAGTCAGTTCGGTCCAAGACACGCGCGACGTAGGTACCAGTTAAGATGGGAAAAATAATATTCAAGACACGAATTCCCATGTAGGATAGAGCATTTAATTTTATACTTTTCATTCAATTTACCTCATTTTTCATTATATCATAAAGTCAGCTAATAAGAAATGAAGGGCAGTAATACTCTTCGAAAATCAAATTCAAACCACGTCAGCGTCGCCTTACCGTACTCAAGTACAGCTTACGGCTAGCTTCCTAGTTTGCTTTTTGATTTTCATTGAGTATAAGTCAAGTAATTATAAGTCAAGTAATCACTTTGAAGTTTCAAAGTTTGATTTTAAGCTTTCTTTAAGAAAACTATATTATTCTGAAGAACTCTAAAATTTCACAGCCATTTATTAGTAATGACTACAGAATTCCTAGTCATTACTAGAAATGGACTAGTTTCTTTGAATAATAGAACTGCTTAATCCTCCTATTCTAGAACGGGATGATTAGTATTTCTTTCATGATAGGACTAGATTGTGGTATAATAGAGAGAATAAGTTTTTTTGTAAGACAAAGGAGAAAATAGATGATTTATGCAGGAATTCTTGCTGGTGGAACTGGCACACGCATGGGAATCAGTAACTTGCCAAAACAATTTTTAGAGCTAGGTGATCGACCTATTTTGATTCATACAATTGAAAAATTTGTCTTGGAACCAAGTATTGAAAAAATTGTAGTTGGGGTTCATGGGGACTGGGTTTCTCATGCAGAAGATCTTGTAGATAAATATCTTCCTCTTCATAAGGAACGTATCATCATTACAAAGGGTGGTGCTGACCGTAATACGAGTATTGAGAAAATCATTGAAGCCATTGATGCTTATCGTCCGCTTACTCCAGAGGATATCGTTGTTACCCACGATTCTGTTCGTCCATTTATTACACTTCGCATGATTCAGGACAATATCCAACTTGCGCAAAATCATGACGCAGTGGACACAGTGGTAGAAGCGGTTGATACTATCGTTGAAAGTACCAATGGTCAATTCATTACAGATATTCCAAATCGTGCTCACCTTTATCAAGGACAAACACCTCAAACATTCCGTTGCAAGGACTTCATGGACCTTTACGGTTCTCTCTCTGCTGAAGAGAAGGAAATCTTGACAGATGCATGTAAAATCTTTGTGATTAAAGGAAAAGATGTGGCCTTGGCCAAGGGTGAATATTCAAATCTGAAGATTACAACAGTAACAGATTTGAAGATTGCAAAAAGTATGATTGAGAAAGACTAGTAAAATGATTAATCAAATTTATCAACTAACTAAGCCTAAGTTTATCAATGTCAAATATCAGGAAGAGGCTATTGACCAAGAGAATCATATCCTCATCCGCCCTAATTATATGGCGGTCTGTCATGCGGATCAGCGTTACTACCAGGGGAAACGTGATCCCAAGGTTTTGAATAAAAAACTTCCAATGGCAATGATTCACGAGTCGTGTGGAACCGTTATTTCTGACCCTACAGGAACCTACGAAGTTGGTCAAAAAGTTGTCATGATTCCGAATCAGCCTCCTACGCAGAGTGATGAAGAATTCTATGAAAACTACATGACAGGGACCCATTTCTTGTCTAGTGGCTTTGATGGCTTTATGAGAGAGTTTGTTTCTCTCCCTAAAGACCGTGTGGTGGCTTATGATGCTATTGAAGACACGGTTGCAGCCATTACAGAGTTTGTCAGTGTCGGTATGCATGCTATGAATCGCTTATTGACCCTTGCTCATAGCAAGCGGGACCGAATCGCTGTTATCGGAGAT
This sequence comes from bacterium, assembly GCA_905221285.1. Lineage (GTDB taxonomy): Bacteria > Bacillota > Bacilli > Lactobacillales > Streptococcaceae > Streptococcus. Next base: position 167,393 of record CAJNCM010000003.1, on the reverse strand, counting down.
GGCAGTTTAGCATTTGTGGTTGCCAATATTATCAACTATACTTTGCCAGAAGCAGAGATTGTGGTTATTGGTCGTCATTGGGAAAAATTGGAACTTTTCTCATTTGCCAAAGAATGCTATATTACTGACAATATTCCTGAAGATTTGGCCTTTGACCACGCTTTTGAGTGTTGTGGTGGTGATGGTACTGGACCAGCCATTAATGACTTGATTCGCTATATTCGTCCTCAGGGAACGATTCTCATGATGGGAGTTAGCGAGTATAAAGTCAATCTCAATACACGCGATGCCTTAGAAAAAGGCTTGCTCTTAGTTGGATCTTCTCGTTCTGGTCGCATCGATTTTGAAAATGCAATCCAAATGATGGAAGTCAAGAAATTTGCCAATCGTCTTAAAAATATCCTTTATCTAGAAGAACCTGTAAGAGAAATTAAAGATATTCACCGTGTCTTTGCAACCGATTTAAACACAGCCTTTAAAACCGTGTTTAAGTGGGAAGTATAGGTGCTGGAGGTTAATTGTGGAGAAAATCATTAAAGAGAAAATTTCTTCCCTACTTAGTGAAGAAGAGGAAGTCCTCAGTGTTGAACAACTGGGGGGAATGACCAATCAAAACTATTTGGTCAAAACAACAAATAAGCAATACATCGTTAAGTTCTTTGGTAAAGGGACAGAAAAGCTGATCAATCGTCAAGATGAAAAGTACAATCTTGAACTACTAAAGGATTTAGACTTAGATGTAAAAAATTATCTTTTTGATATTGAAGCTGGTATCAAAGTAAATGAGTATATCGAATCTGCGATTACGCTTGATTCAACGTCAATCAAGACCAAATTTGATAAAATTGCTCCAATTTTACAAACCATTCATGCTTCTGGCAAGGAATTAAGAGGAGAATTTGCTCCTTTTGAAGAAATCAAAAAATACGAATCTTTGATTGAGGAAAAAATCCCTTATGCCAACTATGAAGCAGTTAGAGAAGAAGTCTTCTCCTTAGAGAAAAGACTTGCTGACTTAGGTGTTGACAGAAAATCTTGTCATATCGATTTGGTGCCTGAAAACTTTATCGAATCACCTCAAGGACGACTTTATCTTATTGACTGGGAATATTCATCAATGAACGATCCAATGTGGGATTTGGCTGCTCTCTTTTTAGAGTCTGAATTCACTCGTCAAGAGGAAGAAGCCTTCTTATCTCACTATGAGAGTGAGCAAACACCTGTCTCTCGTGAAAAGATTGCCATTTATAAAATTTTACAAGATACTATTTGGAGTCTATGGACTGTCTATAAGGAAGAGCAAGGCGCAGATTTTGGTGACTATGGTGTGAATCGTTACCAAAGAACTGTTAAAGGTTTGTCATATTATGGAGGTTCAGATGAAAACTAAAAATGGAGTTTCTTTTGGTCTACTCTCAGGTATTTTCTGGGGTTTAGGTCTAACGATTAGTGCTTATATCTTTTCGATTTTTACAGATTTGTCGCCCTTTGTGGTGGCCGCTGCTCACGATTTCTTGAGTATCTTTATCTTACTAGCTTTTCTCTTGGTAAAAGAAGGAAAAGTTCGTCTTTCAATTTTCTTAAATATTCGCAATGTTAGTGTGATCATCGGAGCCTTGCTAGCAGGCCCTATCGGTATGCAGGCCAATCTTTATGCGGTTAAGTATATCGGAAGTTCTTTAGCTTCATCTGTGTCGGCTATTTACCCTGCGATTTCGGTTTTATTGGCTTTCTTCTTCTTGAAGCACAAGATTTCAAAAAATACTGTATTTGGTATTGTCTTGATTATTGCAGGGATTATTGCTCAGACCTATAAGGTTGAACAGGTCAATTCCTTCTACATTGGGATTCTCTGTGCTTTGGTTTGTGCTATTGCATGGGGAAGTGAGAGTGTTCTTAGCTCTTTTGCCATGGAAAGTGAACTGAGTGAAATCGAAGCCCTCTTAATCCGTCAAGTGACTTCATTCTTGTCCTATCTTGTGATTGTGCTCTTTTCTCATCAGTCATTTGCAGAAGTGGCCAATGGACAATTACTAGGTCTTATGATTGTCTTTGCAGCCTTTGATATGATTTCCTACTTGGCTTATTATATCGCTATCAATCGCTTGCAACCAGCCAAGGCTACAGGCTTGAATGTGAGCTATGTAGTATGGACAGTCTTGTTTGCAGTTGTTTTCTTGGGTGCACCGCTAGATATGTTGACAATTATTACGTCACTTGTCGTCATTGCTGGAGTTTATATTATTATTAAAGAATAAAGGAGATTCGTGTGAAAGCCATTATCTTAGCAGCGGGATTGGGAACTCGCTTGCGTCCTATGACTGAAAATACCCCTAAAGCCTTGGTTCAGGTTAATCAAAAACCTTTGATTGAATACCAAATTGAGTTTCTCAAAGAAAAAGGAATCAATGACATCATCATCATCGTTGGTTACCTTAAAGAACAATTCGATTACTTGAAAGAAAAATACGGAGTTCGCCTCGTTTTCAATGATAAATACGCTGACTACAATAACTTTTACTCTCTCTATCTTGTAAAAGAAGAATTAGCTAACAGTTATGTTATCGATGCCGATAATTATCTCTTTAAAAATATGTTCCGCAATGATTTGACACGTTCGACTTATTTTAGTGTTTATCGTGAAGATTGTACCAATGAATGGTTCTTGGTCTATGGAGATGACTACAAGGTTCAAGATATTACTGTTGATAGCAAGGCTGGTCGTATCCTTAGTGGTGTATCCTTCTGGGATGCTCCAACTGCTGAAAAGATTGTCAGCTTTATCGACAAGGCTTATGCAAGTGGTGAATTTGTTGATCTCTACTGGGACAATATGGTTAAGGATAATATCAAAGAACTGGATGTCTATGTTGAAGAATTAGAAGGCAATAGCATCTATGAAATCGATAGTGTCCAAGATTATCATAAATTAGAAGAAATTCTTAAAAACGAAAATTAAAGATTCCAACATCTGGCTGAAATAGTCGGATGTTTTTTGATTTTTTTACGAATAAATAGATGAGTAGAAAAAGAAATGGAGTTATTTATGAAAATCACAAACTATGAAATCTATAAATTGAAAAAATCAGGTTTGACCAATCAACAGGTTTTGGCAGTTCTAGAATACGGTGAAAATGTCGATCAAGAACTGTTGTTGGGTGATATTGCAGAAATATCAGGTTGCAGAAATCCAGCTGTTTTTATGGAACGTTACTTTCAGATAGACGATGCGCATTTGGAGAAGGAGTTTCAAAAATTTCCATCTTTCTCTATTTTAGATGACTGTTACCCTTGGGATTTGAGTGAAATATATGATGCGCCTGTACTTTTATTTTACAAGGGAAATCTTGACCTCTTGAAATTCCCGAAGGTAGCAGTCGTGGGCAGTCGTGCGTGTAGCAAACAGGGAGCTAAGTCAGTTGAAAAAGTCATTCAGGGCTTGGAAAATGAACTGGTTATCGTCAGTGGCTTAGCCAAGGGCATTGACACAGCAGCTCATATGGCAGCTCTTCAGAATGGCGGAAAAACCATTGCAGTGATTGGAACAGGACTGGATGTGTTTTATCCTAAAGCCAATAAACGCTTGCAAGACTACATCGGCAATGACCATCTGGTTCTAAGTGAATACGGACCTGGTGAACAACCTCTGAAATTTCATTTTCCTGCCCGTAATCGTATCATTGCTGGACTTTGTCGTGGTGTGATTGTAGCAGAGGCTAAGATGCGTTCAGGTAGTCTCATTACCTGTGAGAGAGCAATGGAAGAAGGGCGCGATGTCTTTGCTATTCCTGGTAGCATTTTAGATGGACTATCAGACGGTTGCCATCATTTGATTCAAGAAGGGGCAAAATTGGTCACCAGTGGGCAGGATGTTCTTGCGGAATTTGAATTTTAATACTCTTCGAAAATCTCTTCAAACCACGTCAGCATCACCTTGCCGTAGGTATGGTTACTGACTTCGTCAGTCTCATCTGCAACCTCAAAGCAGTGCTTTGAGCAACCTGCGGTTAGTTTCCTAGTTTGCTCTTTGATTTTCATTGAGTATAAGAAGAAAGTCCGCTTACTAGATAAACTTTTCTTCTATTATAGTAGCTAAGTCTTGACAGGGTTCAAAAAATGGTTTACACTTTATAAAGTTTATTACTTTGAAAAGGTGTGATTCTGTGGCTACGGCAACAAAAAAGAAAAAATCAACAGTTAAAAAAAATTTAGTCATCGTGGAGTCGCCTGCTAAGGCCAAGACGATTGAAAAATATCTAGGCAGAAACTACAAGGTTTTAGCCAGTGTCGGGCATATCCGTGATTTGAAGAAATCCAGTATGTCTGTCGATATTGAAAATAATTATGAACCGCAATATATCAATATTCGAGGAAAGGGCCCTCTCATCAATGACTTAAAAAAAGAAGCCAAAAAAGCTAATAAAGTCTTCCTGGCGAGTGACCCGGACCGTGAAGGAGAAGCGATTTCTTGGCATTTGGCCCATATTCTCAACTTAGATGAAAATGATGCCAACCGTGTGGTCTTCAATGAAATCACCAAGGATGCGGTCAAAAATGCTTTTAAAGAACCTCGTAAGATTGATATGGACTTGGTCGATGCCCAACAGGCTCGTCGTGTCCTAGACCGTTTGGTAGGCTATTCGATTTCGCCTATTTTGTGGAAGAAGGTCAAGAAGGGCTTATCAGCAGGGCGCGTTCAGTCTATTGCGCTTAAGTTAATCATTGACCGTGAGAATGAAATTAATGCCTTCCAACCAGAAGAATACTGGACAATTGATGGTGTTTTTAAAAAGGGAACCAAGCAATTTCAAGCTTCCTTCTATGGAGTGGATGGCAAAAAGCTGAAATTGACTAGCAATGATGAGGTCAAGGAAGTCTTGTCTCGTCTGACTAGTAAGGATTTTTCAGTGGATCAGGTAGATAAGAAAGAGCGCAAACGCAATGCTCCTTTACCCTATACCACTTCATCCATGCAGATGGACGCTGCCAATAAAATTAACTTCCGTACTCGAAAGACTATGATGGTTGCCCAACAGCTCTATGAAGGGATTAATATCGGTTCTGGTGTTCAAGGTTTGATTACCTATATGCGTACCGATTCGACTCGTATCAGTCCAGTGGCGCAAAATGAGGCAGCAAGCTTCATTACGGACCGTTTTGGTAGCAAGTATTCTAAGCATGGTAGCAAGGTCAAAAATGCTTCAGGAGCTCAGGATGCCCACGAGGCTATTCGCCCGTCTAGTGTCTTTAACACACCTGAAAGTATTGCTAAGTATCTGGACAAGGATCAGCTCAAGCTTTATACTCTTATTTGGAATCGTTTTGTAGCGAGTCAGATGACAGCTGCTGTCTTTGATACCATGGCCGTTAAATTGTCTCAAAATGGGGTCCAATTTGCTGCCAATGGTAGTCAGGTTAAGTTTGATGGTTATCTTGCCATTTATAATGATTCTGATAAGAATAAGATGTTACCAGACATGGCTGTTGGAGATGTGGTTAAACAGGTTAATAGCAAACCAGAGCAGCATTTCACTCAACCGCCTGCTCGTTATTCTGAAGCGACACTGATCAAGACTTTGGAGGAAAATGGGGTTGGTCGTCCGTCAACCTACGCACCAACCATTGAAACTATTCAGAAACGTTATTATGTTCGCCTTGCAGCCAAACGTTTTGAACCGACAGAGTTGGGAGAAATTGTTAACAAGCTCATCGTTGAATATTTCCCAGATATCGTAAACGTGACCTTTACAGCTGAAATGGAAGGCAAACTGGATGATGTCGAAGTTGGAAAAGAGCAGTGGCAACGTGTCATTGATGCCTTTTACAAACCATTCTCTAAAGAGGTTGCCAAGGCTGAAGAAGAAATGGAAAAAATCCAGATCAAGGATGAACCCGCTGGATTTGACTGTGAAGTGTGTGGTAGTCCAATGGTTATTAAACTTGGTCGATTTGGTAAGTTCTACGCTTGTAGCAATTTCCCAGATTGCCGTCATACCCAAGCAATCGTGAAAGAAATCGGCGTTGAGTGTCCAAGTTGTCATAAAGGACAAATCATTGAGCGTAAAACCAAACGCAATCGTCTTTTCTATGGTTGTAATCGCTATCCAGACTGTGAATTTACCTCTTGGGACAAGCCTGTTGGTCGTGACTGTCCAAAATGTGGCAATTTCCTCATGGAGAAAAAAGTCCGTGGTGGTGGCAAGCAGGTTGTATGTAGTAATGGTGACTACGAAGAAGAAAAGATTAAATAAGAGGAGAGTCCTGAAAGTGAATTTCAGGCTCTTTTTGGTTGGAACTTGACAAAATTCACCATTGTATGCGAAACTAGAAGAAGATTATTTTATACTCAATGAAAATCAAAGAGCAAACTAGGAAACTAACCGCAGGTTGCTCAAAGCACTGCTTTGAGGTTGCAGAAGAGACTGACGAAGTCAGGAACCATACCTACGGTAAGGGTGACGTTGACGCGGTTTGAAGAGATTTTCGAAGAGTATTAACTAGGAGAAGTTATGCGTCTTATCTATCTAATTATTGGTTTCTTATCACTGGCCTTGGCTATTATTGGGGTTGTTTTACCCTTATTGCCGACAACGCCTTTTCTTTTGTTGTCTATTGCTTGTTTCTCAAGAAGTTCCAAGCGCTTCGAAGATTGGCTTTATCATACCAAACTCTATCAAGCATATGTGGCTGATTTTCGTGAGACCAAGTCCATTGCGCGTGAACGTAAGAAAAAAATCATCGTATCTATCTACATCTTGATGGGAATTTCCATTTATTTTGCCCCTCTCTTACCAGTCAAAATCGGTCTGGGAGCCTTGACCATCTTTATCACTTATTATCTCTTCAAGGTCATTCCAGATAAAGAATAGTTAAAATAGTAGTTATTTCCCTTGATAAAAACGAAAGTATATTCACAACAATATGATATAATAAATTTAAAGTAATACTCAAGGAGAATCAAATGATTTACGAATTTTGTGCTGAAAATGTGACCTTGCTTGAAAAAGCGATGCAGGCTGGAGCTCGTCGAATCGAACTCTGTGATAATCTAGCAGTGGGAGGAACAACACCAAGCTATGGAGTAACCAAGGCAGCGGTTGAACTGGCATCTAACTACGATACGATCATTATGACTATGATTCGTCCACGTGGTGGCGACTTTGTCTATAATGACCTAGAAATTGATATCATGCTGGAAGATATTCGTTTGACTGCTCATGCTGGAAGTCAAGGGGTTGTATTTGGGACTTTAACAGCTGATAAGAAGTTGGATAAGCCTAATCTTGAAAAGTTAATTGCTGCATCAAAAGGAATGGAAATTGTCTTCCACATGGCCTTTGATGAATTGAGCGATGAAGATCAACTGGAAGCTATTGACTGGCTTAGTCAAGCTGGAGTCACTCGTATCCTAACTCGCGCTGGTGTGTCTGGCGACTCCTTAGAAAAACGTTTTGCTCACTATCACAGAATTTTGGAGCACGCTAAAGGTAAAATTGAAATTCTACCAGGTGGGGGGATTGACCTTGACAACCGTCAAACCTTTATCAATCAGCTAGGCGTGACACAATTACATGGAACCAAGGTTGTCTTTTAAAAAATAGAAAGGAACTGCTAGCTTTGGGTAGCAGTTTTCACTTATGTTTGAAATTTTTAAATCCTATCAGTTTAATCAAGAAAAGGCTCATGATTATGGTTTTGTAGAAAATGGTGGAGTGTGGACCTATAGTTGCCAAATTTTGCAGGATGACTTTGTCATGACTGTGTCCATCACTACTGATAATGTGAGTTTTCAAGTCTTTGACCAGGAGACTGGTGACCTCTATCCTCAAGTTCATATGGAAAGTATGACAGGAAGTTTTGTTGCAAGTGTCCGTGAGGCTTGTCTGGAGATTCTCTACCAGATTCGGAAGGCTTGTTTTGAGGTACAGGATTTTATCTGCCCTCAGACTAAGCGAATCATGACTCAAGTTCAGGAACAGTATGGTAATCAGTTGGAGTATTTGTGGGAGAAATCGCCTGATACGGCAGTGTTAAGACATGAAGGCAATAAAAAGTGGTATGCCGTCTTGATGAAAATTTCTTGGGATAAGCTGGAAAAGGGCAGAGAAGAGCTAGTGGAAGCAGTCAACCTCAAACATGACAAAGTAGCCGATTTACTTTCAAAAAAGGGCATTTATCCAGCTTTTCATATGAATAAACGTTACTGGATTAGTGTGGCGCTTGATGATACTTTATCAGATAAAGAAGTATTGGAATTTATAGAAAAAAGTTGGAACTTAACCACTAAAAAATGAAACATTTCAATGGTTTTCAAGAACTTTCAATTAGCAAAATATTCTCTACTGAAGAAATTTTCAGAAAATATTGGATTTTTTCTTGACAAGCACTTTTGCCTATGCTAAAATACTAAACAAGATATCAAACGAAGGAGAAAGTCAAACATGAAAACAGCTAAGTTTAATCAATTTGCTTTGTTGTTGAGGTACTCGGGCTAGTGCAAAAAGCATTAGTCCTGTTTGGCTTACCAAGCGGGAGTGAATCAACATCTCGCTTGGGTTTCTGAGCGAGATGTTTTTTTAAAACCACATTTGGAAAAGGGGAAATCTTATGAGAACAGTTGAATTTCTAGATACCAGCCTTCGGGATGGAGAACAGACGCCGGGTGTTAACTTTTCAATCAAGGAAAAAATTGCCATTGCAAGACAGCTGGAGAAATGGGGCATTTCAGCCATCGAAGCTGGTTTTCCAGCGGCTAGTCCAGACTCATTTACGGCAGTTCAGGAGATTGCTAAGACCTTGAAGAAAACGGCAGTGACTGGTTTGGCCCGCTCTGTCAAGTCTGATATTGATGCTTGTTACGAAGCCCTCAAGGATGCCAAATATCCACAGGTTCACGTCTTTATCGCTACTAGTCCCATTCACCGCAAGTATAAGCTCAATAAGAGTAAGGAAGAGATTCTAGAAGCTATTAAGGAGCATGTCTCTTATGCACGTTCCAAGTTTGAGGTTGTCGAATTCTCTCCTGAGGATGCGACCAGAACAGAGTTGGATTTCCTCTTACAAGTCGTTCAAACAGCGGTTGATGCAGGTGCGACTTATATCAATATCCCTGATACGGTAGGATTTACCACACCAGAGGAATATGGAGCTATCTTCAAATACTTGATTGAGAATGTCAAAACGGAACGTCAGATTATCTATTCGCCTCACTGTCATGATGACCTCGGAATGGCAGTGGCTAATAGCCTTGTTGCTGTCAAGAATGGGGCAGGACGAGTCGAAGGAACCATCAATGGTATCGGGGAGCGAGCTGGTAATGCTGCTTTGGAAGAAATTGCAGTGGCCCTCAATATTCGTCAAGATTACTATCAAGCAGAAACTAGTATTGTTTTAAATGAAACCATCAATACGTCAGAAATGGTTTCTCGCTTCTCAGGTATCCCAGTTCCTAAAAACAAGGCCGTTGTTGGTGGCAATGCCTTTTCTCATGAATCTGGTATTCACCAAGACGGAGTCCTTAAAAATCCTCTTACTTATGAGATTATCACCCCTGAATTGGTCGGTGTCAAGAGTAACAGCCTCCCACTTGGAAAATTGTCAGGTCGCCATGCCTTTGTTGAAAAACTAAGAGAACTGGCCTTAGACTTTACAGAAGAGGATATCAAACCACTCTTTGCTAAGTTCAAGGCATTGGCCGACAAGAAACAAGAAATCACAGATGCAGATATTCGTGCTCTGGTAGCTGGAACCATGGTTGAAAATCCAGAAGGCTTCCACTTTGATGATTTACAACTTCAAACTCATGCAGATAATGACATTGAAGCACTCGTTAGCCTAGCCAATATGGATGGTGAGAAAGTTGATTTCAATGCGTCAGGGCAAGGTTCTGTTGAAGCAATCTTTAACGCTATCGATAAGTTCTTTAACCAATCCGTCCGCTTGGTGTCCTATACTATTGACGCTGTGACAGATGGAATTGATGCCCAAGCTCGGGTTTTGGTCACTGTTGAAAACAGAGATACAGAAACCATCTTTAATGCAGCAGGGCTTGATTTCGATGTACTGAAAGCATCTGCTATTGCCTACATCAATGCTAATACCTTTGTTCAAAAAGAGAATGCTGGTGAGATGGGACGCAGTGTTTCCTATCGTGATATGCCTAGTGTGTAAAGGAGAAAGCTATGACAAAGAAAATAGTAGTTCTGGCAGGGGATGGAATCGGCCCAGAAATCATGGAGGCTGGGTTAGAGGTTCTGGAAGCTCTAGCTGAAAAAACAGGTTTTGACTATGAGATTGATAGACGACCTTTTGGAGGTGCAGGTATTGATGCAGCAGGCCATCCTTTACCTAGTGAAACCCTCAAAGCATGTAGAGAAGCAGATGCCATTCTCCTAGCGGCTATCGGGAGTCCCCAGTATGATGGAGCAGCGGTTCGCCCTGAACAAGGCCTGTTGGCTCTCCGTAAGGAACTCAATCTTTACGCTAATATTCGCCCTGTAAAAATCTTTGACAGTCTCAAGCATTTGTCACCACTCAAACCGGAACGAATTGCTGGTGTAGACTTTGTCGTGGTGCGTGAGTTGACAGGCGGGATTTACTTTGGAGATCATATCCTTAAAGAGCGCAAAGCGCGTGATATCAACGACTATAGCTATGAGGAAGTGGAGCGGATTATTCGCAAAGCCTTTGAAATTGCAAGAAATCGCAGAAAAATCGTTACTAGTATCGATAAGCAAAATGTTCTAGCGACCTCAAAACTCTGGCGGAAAGTAGCTGAGGAAGTTGCGCAGGATTTCCCAAATGTAACCTTGGAGCACCAGCTAGTCGACTCAGCTGCTATGCTTATGATTACCAATCCTGCTAAGTTTGATGTCATTGTGACGGAGAATCTTTTCGGAGATATTCTATCTGATGAATCAAGTGTTCTATCTGGCACACTTGGAGTTATGCCATCAGCCAGTCATTCTGAAAATGGACCAAGTCTCTATGAACCTATTCACGGTTCAGCACCTGATATTGCTGGTCAAGGAATTGCCAATCCTATTTCCATGATTTTATCAGTGTCCATGATGTTGAGAGATAGTTTTGGACGTTATGAGGATGCAGAGCGTATCGAGCGTGCTGTTGAGGCAAGTTTGGCAGCTGGTACATTAACGAGAGATATAGGAGGACAGGCTTCAACAAAGGAAATGACGGAAGCTATTATTGCAAGGTTATGAAGTTAGACGAAAAAATTACTCTAGTCCTTTTGATTTGGAATGTCATCATTTTCTTGATTTATGGCATTGACAAATCTAAGGCGAGGAGAAGAGCTTGGCGCATCCCAGAGAAAATCTTACTTATTTTAGCCTTTACTTGTGGTGGTTTTGGTGCTTGGTTAGCAGGAATCATCTTTCACCACAAGACTCGAAAATGGTATTTTAAAACAGTTTGGTTTCTCGGGATGGTGTCCACACTAGTAGCCTTATATTTTATTTGGAGGTAATGGATGGCAGGAAAATCGATTTTTGATAAATTATGGGACCGTCATGTCATCACAGGAGAAGAGGGGCAGCCCCAACTCATGTATGTGGACCAGCACTATATTCATGAAGTGACCAGTCCTCAAGCTTTTCAAGGATTGCGAGATGCAGGGCGCAGATTGAGACGACCAGACTTGACATTTGGAACCTTTGACCACAATGTCCCGACAGTCAATATATACGATATTCGAGATGTAATTTCTAAGGCTCAAATTGATAAGCTAGCTGAAAATGTTGAGGAGTTTGGGATTGAACATGCGGCCCACGGTTCTGAAAAACAGGGAATCGTTCACATGGTGGGTCCAGAAACAGGACGAACCCAACCAGGAAAATTCATTGTCTGTGGAGACAGCCATACGGCAACCCACGGGGCTTTCGGAGCGATCGCCTTTGGAATTGGAACTAGTGAGGTCGAACATGTCTTTGCGACACAGACCCTCTGGCAGGTCAAACCTAAGAAAATGCTGGTGGAATTCACAGGAGTTCCTCAAAAAGGAGTTTATTCCAAGGATTTCATTTTAGCCTTGATTGCCAAGTACGGCGTTGCTTGCGGCGTTGGCTACGTGGTGGAATATCGTGGACAAGCTATTGATGCACTGAGCATGGAAGAGCGAATGACCATCTGCAATATGTCTATCGAGTTTGGATCTAAGATGGGAATTATGAATCCAGATCAAACCACCTATGATTATCTCAAGGGACGGGAATGTGTTCCAGAGGACTTTGAAGAGGCTGTGGCGGATTGGAAAACAATTGTCAGTGATGATAATGCCGTTTACGATAAGGTTATCCAGATGGATGTCTCAGACCTTGCTCCTATGGTGACCTGGGGAACCAACCCTGCTATGGGGGTTGACTTTGACAGTAGTTTCCCAGAAATTAAGGATATGAATGATGAGCGAGCCTACAATTACATGGACTTGGAGCCTGGTCAAAAGCCAGCTGATATTGAACTAGGCTATATCTTTATCGGTTCTTGTACCAATGCTCGTCTCAGTGACTTGCAACTAGCTGCGCGATTTGTTAAAGGGAAGAAAATTGCTCCTAATCTAACAGCTATCGTGGTTCCAGGCTCTCGTCCTGTGAAACGAGCTGCTGAGAAGTTGGGCTTGGACAAGGTCTTTCTAGATGCTGGATTTGAGTGGAGAGACCCAGGTTGCTCTATGTGCCTAGGGATGAATCCTGACAAGGTTCCAGATGGCGTTCACTGTGCCTCAACCAGCAATCGAAACTTTGAAGACAGGCAAGGATTTGGTGCTAAGACCCATCTCTGCAGTCCAGCCATGGCAGCTGCGGCTGCTATCGCAGGGCGCTTCGTAGATGTTCGGAAAATGCCCGAAGCCCAGTAAGGAGAGGATATGGAGAAATTTACAGTTTATACGGGAACGACTGTTCCTCTCATGAATGATAACATTGACACCGATCAAATCCTTCCCAAGCAGTTTCTCAAGTTAATTGATAAAAAAGGATTTGGGAAGTATCTCATGTATGCTTGGCGATATCTGGACGATAAGTATACTGAGGATCCAGACTTTGTCTTTAACCGACCTGAATATCGGAAAGCCAGTATTCTCATCTCAGGGGATAACTTTGGTGCAGGATCCTCTAGGGAACACGCAGCTTGGGCTTTAGCTGACTACGGTTTTAAAGTCGTAATTGCAGGGTCTTTCGGTGATATTCATTACAATAATGAACTCAATAATGGCATGTTGCCTATTGTACAGCCTAGAGAGATTCGAGAGAAACTAGCCCAGCTAAAACCAAGTGACCAGGTAACTGTGGACTTGGAACAACAAAAAATCATCTCACCAATTGGAGAATTCACTTTTGAAATCGATAGCGAATGGAAACACAAACTCTTAAATGGTTTGGATGATATAGGAATTACCTTGCAGTATGAAGATTTGATTGCTGCTTATGAAAAACAACGACCAGCCTATTGGCAGGATTAGAAGAAAAATAGAAAAGGAAATAGAACTATGACAAAACACATTCAATGGAACGGAACACTTTCACAAGAAGGCTATGATATTTTAAAAGGTGAGGGCGGATGTATCGTTTGTCCTACAAAAGTTGGTTACATCATCATGACTAGCGACAAGGCAGGTCTTGAACGTAAGTTTGAAGCCAAAGAACGTAACCGTAACAAACCAGGTGTTGTTCTCTGCGGTAGTATGGATGAGCTTCGTGCTTTAGCACAGCTCAACCAAGAAATTGAAGCCTTTTACCAAAAACATTGGGATGAAGATATTCTTCTTGGTTGTATCCTTCCTTGGAAACCAGAAGCCTTTGAAAAACTCAAAGCGTATGGGGATGGCCGTGAAGAGCTGATGACGGACGTGCGTGGTACTAGCTGTTTTGTTATCAAGTTTGGGAAAGCTGGTGAACAATTGGCTGCCAAACTTTGGGAAGAAGGCAAGATGGTCTACGCCTCATCAGCTAACCCATCTGGAAAAGGAAACCGTGGTAAGGTAGAAGGTATCGGAGAACGCATCGAAGGGGCAGTGGACCTTGTTATCGAGGCAGACGATTATGTGGCATCTATCCAACCTGACAAAACGATTGAAACGCGCTACGAGCAAGGCGTGATGGTCTCTATGGTCGATAAAGACGGCAAACTCATCCCTGAACAAGGAGGAGACCGTTCAATCTCACCAGCTCCAGTTGTGATCCGTAAAGGACTTGACATTGATAAAATTATGATGCACCTGTCAGATACCTTTAACTCATGGGACTACCGTCAGGGAGAGTATTATTAGAATGTAGAAGAAGTGGGGAGAAAACAATTTCCCCTCATTTTTCTATTTACGCAAGAAAAATCCGAACATTATATTTTAATTTATAAAATTATTTGACAAAATCTGTACTTTGATTTATAATTAATTAAGGAAACGTCGGAAAAGGCGTAGAGATGCGCAAGCATAGGTAGGTCATTACAAAAGAAACGAGACATCGATATGTTAAATGAATTTCCAATTTTTGATTACGAAGATATTCAATTGATTCCAAATAAATGTGTCATTAAAAGCCGTGCAGAAGCAGATACAAGTGTCACTCTAGGAAATCACACCTTTAAACTACCTGTTGTGCCAGCTAATATGCAGACGATTTTGGATGAAAATGTAGCAGAGCAACTTGCTAAAGGTGGTTACTTTTACATTATGCACCGTTTTGATGAGGCAGGACGCATTCCTTTTATTAAACGCATGCACGATCAAGGGCTCATTGCTTCTATTTCTGTCGGTGTTAAGGACTATGAGTATGATTTTGTTAGCCAGCTCAAGGCTGATGCTCCTGAGTACATCACGATTGATATTGCCCATGGTCATGCTGATAGCGTGATTTCTATGATTCAACACATCAAAAAAGAATTGCCAGATACTTTTGTTATTGCTGGAAATGTGGGAACACCAGAAGCTGTGCGTGAATTGGAAAATGCTGGTGCGGATGCTACTAAGGTCGGAATTGGTCCTGGTAAGGTTTGTATCACCAAGGTCAAGACTGGTTTTGGTACAGGTGGTTGGCAGTTGGCTGCTCTCCGTTGGTGTGCCAAGGCTGCACGTAAACCAATCATTGCAGATGGAGGAATTCGTACTCACGGCGATATTGCCAAGTCTATCCGTTTCGGTGCCAGCATGGTTATGATTGGTTCTCTCTTTGCAGGACATATTGAAAGTCCAGGGAAAACGATTGAAGTCGATGGTGAACAGTTCAAAGAATATTACGGTTCAGCCTCACAATATCAAAAAGGTGCTTACAAAAATGTGGAAGGCAAACGTATCTTGCTTCCTGCTAAAGGTCATCTGCAAGACACTTTAACTGAAATGGAACAAGACCTTCAAAGCGCTATTTCCTATGCAGGTGGACGTCAGGTTGCTGACCTTAAACACGTTGATTATGTTATCGTGAAAAACTCTATTTGGAATGGGGATGCTTCCCACTAAGACGGGCTATCTGTCTAGAAAAAAACTTGTTATTAGAGCAAATTTTTGTTATAATGAAACAAGTTTCCACCCTTAGTGTAATGGATATCACGTAAGATTCCGGTTCTTGAGATGGGGGTTCGATTCCCTCAGGGTGGATGTAAACATCCTAAGAAAGCCTTTAATAGGGCTTTTTTCTTTACACAGCCCTAAATTGGCCCTTAAAACTGAAAATCTCTTTTTAAAGAATTCCCAAATGTTTTCCAGTCCCGTTTTAAAGTGACTCAGGGGGCTTTTTTTGATATAATAAAAAGGACTGTTATCAGTTAGAAAGAGGTTGGTATGAAAGAATTACAAACTGTACTAAAGAACCATTTTGCAATCGAATTTACAGACAAAAATTTACTGGAGACTGCCTTTACTCATACGAGTTATGCCAATGAGCACCGCCTCTTAAAAATTTCACACAATGAACGCTTGGAATTTTTAGGAGACGCTGTTCTACAGTTATTGATTTCAGAATATCTGTATAAAAAATATCCTAAAAAACCTGAGGGTGACTTGTCTAAACTCCGTGCCATGATTGTTCGCGAGGAGAGTTTGGCTGGTTTTGCGCGTGATTGCCAGTTTGATCAGTTTATCAAGCTGGGTAAGGGGGAAGAAAAATCTGGTGGTCGCAATCGTGATACCATTCTTGGTGATTCCTTCGAAGCCTTTCTTGGAGCCCTTCTTTTGGACAAGGATGTGGCCAAGGTCAAGGCATTTATCTATCAAGTCATGATTCCTAAGATTGAAGCAGGAAAATTTGAGATGATTACAGACTACAAAACCCATCTCCAAGAGTTACTTCAGGTCAATGGCGATGTGACTATTCGTTATCAGGTGATTTCTGAAACGGGTCCTGCCCACGATAAGGTCTTTGATGTAGAAGTTCTTGTCGAAGGTAAGAGCATTGGTCAAGGTCAAGGTCGTTCTAAGAAACTAGCAGAGCAGGAAGCTGCCAAAAATGCCGTTGAGAAAGGGCTGGATTCATGTATTTAAAGGAAATCGAAATTCAGGGATTCAAGTCTTTTGCTGACAAGACTAAGGTCGTTTTTGACCAAGGTGTGACGGCAGTTGTTGGACCCAATGGTTCTGGAAAGTCAAATATTACAGAAAGTCTACGTTGGGCCTTGGGGGAGTCAAGTGTTAAGAGTCTCCGTGGGGGCAAGATGCCGGATGTCATCTTTGCTGGAACTGAAAGTCGCAAACCGCTCAATTATGCTTCTGTAGTTGTGACTTTGGATAATCATGACGGATTTATCAAGGATGCAGGACAAGAAATCAGGGTAGAACGTCATATCTATCGTAGTGGTGATAGCGAATACAAGATTGACGGCAAGAAAGTGCGTCTGCGTGATATTCATGATCTTTTCTTGGATACAGGTTTGGGACGAGATTCCTTCTCTATCATTTCCCAAGGGAAGGTTGAGGAGATTTTCAATTCCAAGCCTGAAGAACGCCGAGCTATTTTTGAAGAAGCTGCTGGAGTTTTGAAATACAAGACTCGTCGAAAAGAAACTGAGAGTAAACTGCAGCAAACTCAGGATAATCTAGACCGCTTAGAGGATATTATCTATGAGTTGGACAATCAAATCAAGCCTCTTGAGAAGCAAGCTGAGAATGCCCGTAAGTTTTTAGACTTGGAAGGTCAACGCAAGGCTATTTATTTAGACGTGCTGGTTGCTCAAATCAAGGAAAATAAGGCTGAACTAGAGTCGACAGAAGAAGAGTTGGCACAAGTTCAGGAACTCTTGACAAGCTATTACCAAAAGCGTGAAAAATTAGAAGAAGAAAATCAAACTCTAAAAAAGCAACGCCAAGATTTGCAGGCTGAAATGGCTAAAGACCAGGGTAGTTTGATGGATTTGACTAGTCTGATTAGTGATTTAGAGAGAAAATTAGCCCTATCGAAACTGGAATCTGAGCAAGTAGCCATCAATCAACAGGAAGCACAAGCCCGTTTGGCTGCTTTGGAGGATAAGAGAAGCTCACTCAGCAAAGAAAAATCTGATAAAGAAAGCTCTTTAGCACTTTTAGAGGAAAATCTAGTCCAAAATAATCAAAAACTCAATCGTTTAGAAGCTGAATTGCTAGCTTTTTCAGATGATCCTGATCAGATGATTGAGCTTTTGCGTGAACGCTTTGTGGCGCTTTTACAGGAAGAAGCGGATGTCTCAAACCAGTTGACCCGTATCGAAAACGAGTTGGAAAATAGCCGTCAGCTTTCTCAAAAACAAGCAGATCAACTACAAAAACTAAAAGAACAACTGGCTACAGCTAAAGAGAAGGCCAGTCAGCAAAAAGAAGAACTTGAAACTGCCAAGGAGAAGGTTCAGAAATTATTGGCTGACTATCAAATCTGTGCCAAGGAGCAAGAGGAGCAGAAAACTTCCTATCAAACTCAACAAAGTCAACTCTTTGACCGTCTGGATAATCTCAAAAACAAGCAGGCTAGAGCCCAAAGTTTGGAAAATATCCTGAGAAATCATAGTAACTTTTATGCTGGTGTTAAGAGTGTTCTCCAAGAAAAAGACCGCCTTGGTGGAATTATTGGTGCTGTTAGTGAGCACCTGACCTTTGATGTGCATTATCAAACTGCCCTGGAGATTGCCTTAGGGGCAAGTAGCCAACATATTATCGTAGAAGATGAACATGCGGCGACTAAGGCTATTGATTTCCTCAAACGCAACAGAGCCGGTCGTGCAACCTTTCTTCCTTTGACAACGATCAAGGCTCGTACGATTTCTAGTCAGAACCAAGATACTATCGCTGCAAGTCCGGGATTCTTGGGCATGGCAGATGAGCTGGTTATTTTTGATACTAGACTGGAAGCTATTTTCAAGAACTTGCTAGCTACGACAGCGATTTTTGATACAGTAGAACATGCGCGTGCAGCTGCTCGCCAGGTTCGTTATCAGGTTCGCATGGTGACACTGGACGGTACAGAGTTGCGCACAGGTGGTTCTTATGCAGGTGGAGCCAATCGCCAGAACAACAGTATTTTTATCAAGCCAGAGCTGGAGCAATTACAAAAAGAAATTGCTGAAGAAGAAGCAAGTCTTCGTTCAGAAGAAGCGTCTTTGAAGACCTTGCAAGATGAGATGGCTAGATTGACAGAAAGTTTAGAAGCTATCAAATCTCAAGGTGAGCAGGCTCGTATTCAGGAGCAAGGCTTGTCCCTCGCTTATCAGCAGACCAGTCAGCAAGTTGAAGAGCTAGAAACTCTTTGGAAGCTCCAAGAAGAGGAATTAAATCGTTTTACTGAGGGAGATTGGCAAGCGGATAAGGAAAAATGCCAAGCACGCCTTGCTACTATTGCCAGTGATAAGCAAAATCTGGAAGCTGAGATTGAAGAGATCAAGTCTAACAAAAATGCCATCCAAGAACGCTATCAAAACTTGCAGGAAGAGGTAGCGCAGGCTCGCCTGCTTAAGACAGAACTGCAAGGACAAAAACGTTATGAAGTTGCTGATATTGAACGTTTAGGCAAGGAATTGGATAATCTGAATATCGAACAAGAGGAAATCCAGCGTCTTCTTCAAGAAAAGGTTGACAATCTTGAGAAAGTTGATACGGATTTGCTCAGCCAACAGGTCGAAGAAGCCAAAACGCAGAAAACAAACCTCCAACAAGGTTTAATCCGCAAGCAGTTTGAGTTGGATGATATTGAAGGGCAACTGGATGATATTGCCAGTCATTTGGATCAGGCTCGCCAACAGAATGAGGAGTGGATTCGCAAGCAAACACGTGCTGAAGCTAAGAAAGAAAAGGTCAGCGAGCGCTTGCGCCATCTACAAAGTCAATTAACAGACCAATATCAGATTAGCTATACTGAAGCCCTAGAAAAGGCGCATGAGTTGGAAAATCTCAATCTGGCGGAGCAAGAGGTTAAGGACTTAGAGAAGGCTATTCGCTCACTAGGTCCTGTCAATATAGAAGCTATTGACCAGTACGAAGAAGTACACAACCGTCTGGACTTTCTAAATAGTCAGCGAGATGATATTTTGTCAGCGAAAAACCTGCTCCTTGAGACTATTACTGAGATGAATGATGAGGTCAAGGAACGCTTTAAGTCAACCTTTGAAGCTATTCGTGAGTCCTTCAAAGTGACCTTCAAACAGATGTTTGGTGGAGGTCAGACAGACTTGATATTGACTGAGGGAGACCTTTTAACAGCTGGTGTGGAGATTTCTGTTCAACCTCCAGGTAAGAAAATCCAGTCGCTTAACCTCATGAGTGGTGGTGAAAAAGCTCTGTCAGCTCTAGCTTTGCTTTTCTCTATCATTCGAGTTAAGACTATCCCATTTGTCATCTTGGATGAGGTAGAGGCTGCACTAGATGAAGCTAATGTTAAGCGTTTTGGGGATTACCTCAACCGCTTTGACAAGGACAGCCAGTTTATCGTTGTGACCCACCGTAAGGGAACCATGGCAGCGGCTGATTCTATCTATGGAGTGACTATGCAAGAATCAGGTGTCTCAAAAATTGTTTCGGTGAAGTTAAAAGATTTAGAAAGTATTGAAGGATGACAATTAAACTAGTAGCAACAGATATGGACGGAACTTTTCTAGATGGAAACGGGCGCTTTGATATGAACCGCCTCAAGTCTCTCTTGGCTTCCTATAAGGAAAAAAGGATTTACTTTGCGGTGGCTTCGGGGCGCGGATTTCTATCCTTAGAAAAATTATTTGCTGATGTTCGTGATGACATTATTTTCATCGCGGAAAATGGCAGTTTAGTAGAGTATCAAGGTCAGGACTTGTATGAAGCGACTATGTCTCGTGACTTTTATCTATCAACTTTTGAAAGGCTGAAAACTTCACCTTATGTAGATATCAATAAACTGCTCTTGACGGGAAAAAAGGGAGCTTATGTTCTAGATACGGTTGATGAGACCTATTTAAAAGTGAGTCAGCACTATAATGAAAATATCCAAAAAGTAGCGAGTCTAGAAGATATTACAGATGACATTTTCAAATTTACAACCAACTTCACAGAAGAAACTCTAGAAGCTGGTGAGGCTTGGGTAAACGAAAACGTCCCTGGTGTTAAGGCCATGACAACTGGCTTTGAATCCATTGATATTGTTATGGACTATGTCGATAAGGGAGTGGCTATTGTTGAATTGGCTAAAAAACTTGGTATCACGATGGATCAGGTTATGGCTTTTGGAGACAATCTTAATGACTTGCATATGATGCAGGTTGTGGGACATCCTGTAGCTCCTGAAAATGCACGACCTGAAATTTTAGAATTAGCAGAGACAGTGATTGGTCACCATAAGGACCAGTCGGTTATAGCTTATATGGAGGGATTATAATGGCAGATATAAAATTAATCGCATTGGACTTGGATGGAACCTTGCTGACTACTGATAAAAAGCTGACGGATCGTACCAAGGCAACCTTGAAAGCTGCGCGTGATCGTGGTATCAAGGTTGTATTGACAACTGGTCGTCCCTTAAAAGCCATGGACTTCTTTCTCCATGAGTTAGGGACTGACGGCCACGAAGATGAATATACGATCACTTTTAATGGTGGATTAGTTCAGAAAAATACAGGTGAGATCCTTGATAAAACAGTTTTTTCATATGATGATGTGGCACGCTTGTATGAGGAAACAGAGAAATTATCACTGCCTCTTGATGCCATCTCAGAAGGAACTGTTTATCAAATCCAATCGGACCAAGAAAGTCTTTATGCCAAATTCAATCCAGCATTGACCTTTGTTCCAGTGGACTTTGAAGACTTATCTAGTCAAATGACTTACAATAAATGCGTGACTGCCTTTGCTCAAGAACCCTTGGATGCAGCCATTCAGAAGATTTCTCCAGAATTGTTTGACCAATATGAAATCTTTAAATCACGTGAAATGTTGCTAGAGTGGTCACCAAAGAATGTTCATAAAGCAACAGGCTTGGCAAAACTAATCAGTCATCTTGAAATTGACCAAAGCCAAGTTATGGCCTGTGGTGACGAGGCTAATGACCTCTCTATGATTGAATGGGCAGGGCTCGGTGTTGCCATGCAAAATGCTGTTCCTGAAGTCAAGGCAGTCGCAAATGTGGTAACTCCTATGACCAACGATGAGGAAGCTGTCGCCTGGGCAATCGAAGAATACGTGTTAAAGGAGAACTAAGATATGGGATTGTTTGACCGTCTATTCGGAAAAAAAGAAGAACCTAAAATCGAAGAAGTTGTAAAAGAAGCTCTGGAAAATCTTGATTTGTCTGAAGATGTTGAGCCTGCCCTTACAGAAGCTGAGGAACTTCCTCAAGAAGAAGCAGAAGTTGCTGAAGAAGCTGTGCTTGAAGAAGAGGAAATCCCAGACACAGTTGAAGAAAATTATAATTCAGAGCCAGTTGTAGAAGTTCAACAAGAAGAAGTCTCAGATGAAGAGAAGCTTGAGCACGAAGAAACTGTAGAAGAAAATAATTCTGAAGTGCTTGAACCAGAAACGCCTCAAGTAGAAGAAACTGTTCAGGAAAAATATGACCGCAGTCTTAAGAAAACTCGTACAGGATTTGGTGCCCGCTTGAATGCCTTCTTTGCTAACTTCCGCTCTGTTGACGAAGAATTCTTCGAGGAATTGGAAGAACTGCTGATTATGAGTGACGTTGGTGTCCAAGTCGCTTCTAACTTAACGGAGGAGCTACGCTACGAAGCCAAGCTTGAAAACGCCAAGAAACCTGAGGCACTTCGCCGTGTCATCATTGAGAAATTGGTTGAGCTTTATGAAAAGGATGGCAACTATGATGAAAGTATCCACTTCCAAGATGGCTTGACAGTCATGCTCTTTGTCGGTGTTAATGGTGTCGGGAAAACAACTTCTATCGGGAAACTAGCCCACCGCTACAAACAAGCTGGTAAGAAGGTCATGCTGGTTGCGGCAGATACCTTCCGTGCGGGGGCAGTAGCCCAGCTTGCTGAATGGGGTCGTCGTGTTGACGTTCCAGTTGTAACTGGACCTGAAAAAGCTGACCCAGCCAGTGTGGTCTTTGATGGAATGGAACGTGCCGTAGCTGAAGGTATTGATATTCTCATGATTGATACCGCTGGTCGTCTGCAAAACAAGGACAACCTCATGGCTGAGTTGGAGAAGATTGGACGCATCATCAAGCGTGTTGTACCAGAAGCTCCGCATGAAACCTTCTTAGCATTAGATGCTTCAACTGGTCAAAATGCCTTGGTACAGGCCAAAGAATTTTCCAAAATTACCCCTTTGACAGGAATTGTCTTGACTAAGATTGATGGAACTGCCCGAGGTGGTGTAGTTCTAGCCATCCGAGAAGAACTCAATATTCCTGTAAAATTGATTGGTTTTGGTGAAAAAATCGATGATATTGGAGAGTTTAACTCAGAAAACTTTATGAAGGGTCTCTTGGAAGGCTTAATTTAATCAGAAGCAAAAATCCTGCAAGCTACAAACTTGCAGGATTTTTTTTATTCTAAACGGCCATCTTGACGATAGGCGATATCTGGTTGCCAAGTCCATTTGGCACCGAATTTTTCAAGTAAGTCAAAGCTTGCTTGAGGTCCCATGCTTCCAGCTTTATAGTCATGAAGTGGAGCACCATTTTTAGCCCAAAGCTCTTCGATACGGTCAATCAACTTCCATGATGCACCAACTTCATCCCAGTGGCTAAAGTTAGTTGAGTTGTTATTTAAGACATCATAAATCAATTTTTCGTATGGTTCTGGAGAAGCACCAGTTGCGGTCGCGTCTGTACGGTAATCAAGTGAGTTCGGAGCCAAGTTGAATTCTTCTCCTACTTGCTTTCCATTTAGGCTAAGAGAGAAGCCTTCTGTTGGTTGGATATAGATGGTCAAAATGTTTGGAGCAAGTGGCTCACCAAAGATAGAGTCCATTTGTTTAAAGACGATGTTGACATGAGTTCCTTTTTCAGTCAGACGTTTACCAGTACGGAAGAAGAAAGGAACACCACGGAAGCGATCGCTGTCTACAAAGAAGGCACCAGATGCAAAGGTTTCAGTTGTAGATTCTGGATTCACATTTGGCTCACTACGATAAGAGATATATTTCATGCCATCAATCTTACCTGAACGGTATTGACCACGGATAAAGTGTTCTTTAAGCTCTTCATCCGTTGGATGATTGAGGTTTTTAAAGACCTTAATCTTTTCGGCACGAATCTCGTCTTTTGTAAAGCTTGCTGGCTTGTCCATAGCAAGGAGAGAAAGAAGTTGTAGTGTGTGGTTTTGTACCATGTCACGGAGTGCACCAGATTGGTCATAGTATCCCCCACGTTCTTCTACACCCAAGCGCTCCGCAAAAGTAATTTGAACATTATCGATAAAGTCCTTGTTCCAAACATTTTCAAAAATCAGGTTTGCAAAGCGAACTGCAAAGATACTTTGGATCATTTCCTTACCAAGATAATGGTCAATACGGAAAATTTGTTCTTCGTCAAATGTTGCTAGGAGCTCGTCATTCAACTTGCTTGCAGTTGCGTAATCTGTACCAAATGGTTTTTCAACGATTAAGCGTTCAAAACCTTTACCGTCCACAATGTTTTCAGACTTGAGGTGTTTTGCGATAGTTCCAAAGAACTGAGGTGCCATAGACAAGAAGAAGAGCTTGTTGTGTTCAGCTTGGTACTTGTCATTTAGTTCAGCCTGCAATTGACGCAAAGCAATGTAGTGTTCTGTATCGTTGACATCATGACTTTGATAGTAGAAGTGACTAGCGAACTCCTGAGCCTGTTCGGTACTATCTGCCAAATCAAGGATCGATTCGACTACAACAGATTCAAAATATTCCTTGCTCCAAGGACGACGAGCAGTTCCAATGACTGCAAAGTGCTCGGAAAGATTGCCGGATTTATAAAGTCTAAAAAGGGAAGGGTAGAGCTTGCGTTTAGCCAGGTCTCCACTCGCACCGAAAATTGTAACAATAACCTTAGATGACATCTAGCTACCTAATTTCTATTTTTATTCCTAGTCTTGCTAGGTATGAGGAAACCTCATTTCATAAACTTAATTCTAACATAATTTTCCGAAAAATCAAAAAATCCAATACGAGATAGAAAAAAACTGTAAGGAAATCCTTACAGTTTGAGTTTAGACGTTTAAGACCTTGTCCAAGAACTCTTTCAGACGTGGGTGCT
Organism: bacterium; assembly: GCA_905221285.1. Taxonomy (GTDB): domain Bacteria; phylum Bacillota; class Bacilli; order Lactobacillales; family Streptococcaceae; genus Streptococcus. Next base: position 142,779 of record CAJNCM010000003.1, on the reverse strand, counting down.
GTGGGTTATCAAAGATTTGATCAGGTGTTCCGTCTTCAAGGAATTCACCGTCTGCAGTAAAGATAACGCGGTTGGCAACCTGACGGGCAAATCCCATCTCATGGGTTACGATAATCATGGTCATACCTTGCTCAGCTAATTCCTTCATAACGTTTAGTACGTCTCCAACCATCTCAGGGTCAAGGGCTGAAGTTGGTTCATCAAAGAGCATGATATCTGGGTTCATTGCAAGTCCACGAGCGATGGCCACACGTTGTTTTTGACCACCTGATAGGCTATCTGGGCTAGCATTAGCTTTATCTGCTAGCCCAACCTTTTCAAGCAACTCCATTCCCAATTTCTCAGCTTCTTCCTTAGTCATCAACTTGTGCTCGATAGGAGCAAAAGTAATGTTGTCCAATACAGACATATGAGGGAAGAGGTTAAAGTGTTGGAACACCATTCCGATATTTTCACGAACGTGGTCAACGTTGGTTGTTTTTTCAGTTAAGTCATAGCCGTTCACAGTGATGTGACCGCTCGTAACTTCTTCTAGAAGATTAAGGCTACGGAGGAAGGTCGACTTACCAGATCCTGAAGGACCGATGATACAAACAACATCTCCTTCATAGAATTTAGTTGTGATTCCTTTTAGAACCTCATTTTTTCCATAGTGCTTGTGTAAATCATTTACATCAATTTTTAATTTTGCCATTAACGAATCCTCTTTTCTAAGCGTTTCGCTAGTCTAGTCAAAAGTGTGATAATTACAAGATAGAAGATAGCAAGGATTGCATACATCTTGAAACTTTGGTAGTTACGGGCGATGATAATCTTACCAGTTTGGAAGAGTTCAACCAAACCGATAGCAGATACGATGGTTGTATCTTTAAGAGCGATAACGAATTGGTTAACAAAGTTTGGCAACATCAATTTAGTCGCTTGTGGCAAGATAATCTTACGCATGGTTTTTCCATAAGAGATACCCAAGCTTCGGCTGGCTTCCATTTGGCCAACCGGAACGGCCTGAATACCACCACGAACGATTTCAGCGATATAAGCAGCAGCATTGAGTGATAGGGCAATGGTACCAGCTACAAAGTCGTTAATTGGACTTTGTTGGCCTGTGATGGACTCGATGAAGTTTGGAATTCCCCAGAAGATGAAGGCTGCAAGAATCATCAAAGGAATACCACGGATAACGTCAACGAAAATCTCAGAGATCACACGAAGAGATTTGTAGGGGCTAACGCTAAACATACCGAAGATAATCCCGATAACAATAGCAATAGCAAATGAGATAAGAGCTAGAGCAAGAGTGATACCAAGCCCGCTAAGGAGTTGTTTGTAGTTATTTTGAAGCAAGCCCCAGATAGTTGTCTCATCAACAGTGCTTGTTGAAGCAGATGAAGATTCGCTAGCTAGGTATTTATCAAGAATCTTTTGGAATTCTCCGTTTGCTTTAAGGTTTGCAAGTCCGTTGTTGAACATTTCAATCAATTCTGGATTTGCTCCTTTTTTAACGGCAAAGGCTGTTTCACCGATTGGAGTTCCAGCGATTGGGGTTTTCAATTTTTGACCTTGGCTGATAGAATATTTGAGGACAGGCTCATCATCCATAACGGCATCGATTGCTCCAGTATTTAAACTGTCATACATTGAAGAACCATCAGCGAAGGTTTTGATTTTGTAACCGTATTTGCTTTGATTTTCAGTTAGGAAGGTTTGAGAAGCAGTTCCGTTTTTAACACCGACTGTCTTCCCTTTCAAATCTTCATAAGAAGCAATGGTACTTGATTCTTTGACACCAAGGATAGTATTAGCAGTGTAGTATGATTCTGAGAAGTCAAAAGTTGCCTTACGAGCATCTGTGACAGACATACCAGCAATGATACCATCTGCTTGACCAGCTTGAACAGCACTGATAGCAGCATCGAAACCAGGATTGGTAATTTCAATTTCAAAACCTTGGTCTTTAGCGATTGCCTTAATCAAGTCCATATCAATACCAGTAAATTGGTTGCTTGAGTTTTGGAACACAAACGGTGCAAAAGAAGAATCACTGGCAATGATGTATTTAGCTTTAACAGGAGTTGCTTTTAGACCAGCTGCAGTCGTTGTGGTTGGTACTGCTGAAGAAGATGATGCAGTCCATTTCTTGATGATTTTATCAAGACTACCATCTTTTTTCATTTCAGCCAAGGCTTGGTTAAATTCAGTAACCAGGTGCTCGTATTTGCTTCCTTTTTTAACACCGAAAGCAAAACTTCCTACAGCTTCACCATCCATTTCAATATGGAGGTCTTGACCTTGGTTAATTGCATACTCGATAACAGGTTTGTCATCCATCATAGCATCGATAGCACCAGCAGCCAAGCTGTTGTTCATCAAATCACCAGTATCAAATGTTTTAATGCTAAAGCCGTATTTGTCCTTAATACTTTCAAGGAAACGTTGAGCGGCTGTTCCGTTTTTAACACCAACAGTTTTACCTTTTAATTGGTCGTACTGACTAATCTTGTGTGCCTTTGTAGTTGCAATGACAACTTTTGTATCATAGTAAGTATCAGACATGGTGAAAACTTTTTCACGTTCTGTAGTTTTTGTCATTCCTGCCATGATTGCGTCAGCTTGACCAGCTTGAACCGCATTGACCGCTGCATCAAATCCAGGATAGGACATCTGAATATTCCATCCTTTAATCTCAGCGACTTTGTTGATAATGTCAACATCAATTCCTTTATAAGTTTGATCTGAATCTTTAAACTCAAAAGGTGCATAGGCTGTGTCAGATACAATCTTAATCGTTTCTGCTTTTGCAATACCTAATGAGAAAATTGGGAATAAAATTAGCAAAAATGCTAGAAATTTTTTCTTCATTTTTAGTCTCCTTTTCCGAATATTTTCCCATTATATCAGAAAAAACAAAAAAATGCAAATCTAGGGACTTTTATGTTAGAAGATATAACATAAAAGCTCTTTATTTCTTTCTTGAACTGCTACCACAAAGTGCTATAATAATAGTATATAATGGAAGAAAAGAGGACGGAGATGTGAAGAACAAAAGAATTTTTAAAGACTTCCAAGCTTCTCAAATGCGGTTAAACCTCTACACAAGCCCCTTGTTAGCCTTTGTTTTTGTCTTTATAGGAGAGTTTGTGGCTTATACTCTGTATGGTATTAGCTTGTTAGCTCTCATCGGACTTGCTAGAAATTTTGGAGAGGCTGGTCAAGCTTTTGCTGCCTTTTTACAAACCTTGCAGCAGAGCTTGATGGATAAAACAAGTGACTTTCGTTTAATTTTAGAATTGCTGTCCTTTGGTTTTATTCTCAACACTGTGTTCAGATGGACTAGAAAAGTTGAGAAAAGACCTATTCGAACCTTGGGATTTTATAGAGAAAATTTCCTCAGCAATCTTCTGAAAGGGTTTGGGCTAGGCCTGGCACTTTTTCTTCTGACCTTGTTAGGTTTGGTAGCATTAGGGCAATATCGTTTTGAGTCCTTTCACTTGACTCCTTATTCGCTTTCCTTTGTCATTTTTACCATTCCATTTTGGATTTTACAGGGAACAACAGAAGAAGTGGTGGCCCGTACTTGGCTCCTTCCTCAATTGTCCTCAAGAACCAATCTAAAACTTGCTGTTCTTATATCTAGCCTGTTCTTTACCCTGCTTCATATGGGCAATTCTGGTCTCACCCCTCTATCTCTAGTGAATCTCTTTTTATTCGGAGTTGCCATGTCACTTTACCTCCTCAAAACAGATACAGTTTGGGGTGTTGCAGGTATTCATGGCGCCTGGAATTTTGCTCAGGGAAATTTATTTGGGATTTTAGTTAGCGGTCAGCCGTCAGGAACATCGCTGATGACCTTTTTACCACAAGGTAATCAAGGCTGGTTATCAGGAGGATCTTTTGGGATTGAAGGTTCTATCATGACAAGTTTAGTCTTGTTACTGCTGATTGTCTATCTCGCTTACCAATTAAAGAAAGAAAATGAAAGGATGTGACTTCGGTCCGTCCTTTTCTTCGTGAAAATGCTATAAGTATGCTAAAATAGGAATAGCACATGGAGAGAGGATTCTTATGATTAACCGCATTACAGACAATCAATTTAAACTAGTATCAAAATATCAACCTTCAGGAGACCAACCTCAAGCTATTGAGCAGTTGGTTGATAATATCGAGGGGGGAGAAAAAGCTCAGATTCTGATGGGGGCGACTGGTACAGGGAAGACCTATACCATGAGTCAGGTCATTTCCAAAGTCAATAAACCAACTTTGGTCATTGCCCACAATAAAACTCTAGCAGGACAGCTCTATGGGGAGTTTAAGGAATTTTTCCCTGAAAATGCTGTTGAGTATTTCGTATCTTACTATGATTATTACCAACCTGAGGCCTATGTCCCTTCCAGTGATACCTATATTGAAAAGGATAGTTCTGTCAATGATGAGATTGACAAGCTCCGCCACTCAGCGACTTCGGCTCTTTTGGAGCGTAATGATGTCATTGTCGTTGCTTCTGTCTCTTGTATCTATGGTTTGGGTTCGCCCAAGGAATACGCTGATAGTGTCGTTAGTCTGCGTCCAGGTCTTGAAATTTCTCGTGATAAACTCTTGAATGACTTGGTTGATATCCAGTTTGAACGTAATGATATTGATTTCCAACGGGGAAGATTTCGCGTTCGTGGGGATGTGGTAGAGATTTTCCCAGCTTCCCGTGATGAGCACGCTTTTCGAGTAGAATTTTTTGGAGATGAAATTGACCGTATCCGTGAAGTTGAAGCGCTGACGGGTCAGGTCTTGGGAGAAGTGGATCATTTGGCTATTTTCCCAGCTACTCACTTTGTGACCAATGATGACCACATGGAAGTTGCCATTGCTAAAATTCAAGCAGAATTAGAAGAGCAGTTAGCTATCTTTGAAAAGGAAGGTAAATTGCTTGAAGCTCAACGTTTGAAACAGCGGACAGAGTATGATATCGAAATGTTGCGTGAGATGGGCTATACCAACGGTGTTGAAAACTACTCACGCCACATGGATGGTCGTAGCGAAGGTGAGCCTCCTTATACGCTTCTTGACTTCTTCCCAGATGATTTTTTGATTATGATTGATGAAAGCCACATGACCATGGGGCAGATCAAGGGTATGTATAATGGTGACCGCTCTCGTAAGGAAATGTTAGTAAATTACGGTTTCCGTTTGCCGTCTGCTCTGGACAATCGTCCTCTCCGTCGGGAGGAGTTTGAGAGTCACGTTCATCAGATTGTTTACGTTTCAGCGACACCGGGAGACTATGAAAATGAACAGACTGAGACAGTAATTGAGCAAATCATTCGTCCGACAGGACTTTTGGATCCTGAGGTGGAAGTCCGTCCGACTATGGGACAGATTGATGACCTCTTAGGTGAAATCAATGCCCGTGTTGAGAAGAACGAGCGAACCTTTATCACCACCTTGACCAAGAAAATGGCAGAGGACTTGACCGACTACTTCAAGGAAATGGGCATCAAGGTCAAGTACATGCACTCGGATATTAAGACCTTGGAACGGACAGAGATTATCCGTGACCTGCGCTTGGGTGTCTTTGATGTCTTGGTCGGAATCAACCTCCTTCGTGAAGGGATTGACGTTCCTGAAGTGAGTCTCGTAGCTATTCTTGATGCTGACAAGGAAGGATTCCTTCGAAACGAGCGTGGCCTAATCCAGACTATTGGACGTGCTGCCCGTAACAGCGAAGGCCATGTCATCATGTATGCGGACACGATGACTCAGTCTATGCAACGTGCCATCGATGAAACGGCACGCCGTCGCAAAATCCAGATGGCCTATAATGAAGAGCATGGTATCGTGCCACAAACCATTAAGAAAGAAATTCGTGACTTGATTGCCGTGACTAAGGCAGTTGCCAAGGAAGAAGAAAAAGAAGTCGATATCAATAGTCTCAACAAACAAGAACGCAAAGAACTTGTCAAGAAACTAGAAAAACAAATGCAAGAAGCTGTCGAAGTGCTTGACTTTGAACTGGCTGCACAGATTCGCGATATGATGCTGGAAGTCAAGGCGTTGGGGTAGGTTTTGGAAGGAGACAAAATGGAAAAGTTAAATTATTTTACAGGTAAATTTAGTAAATCTGAATTAGAAGATCATTTTGATTCCTTGAATGAAGAAAAACTGAAATCCGAACTTGAAAATTTTATAAATCAATATTTAAAATTATCTGAAGAAGAACAATTGAAATGTGTTGAACTTGTTCTTTATATTTTTAGTGATTTTGAAGAGAAGATTGATAAAATTATCCAAAAAAAGATTTTAGAGTCCATAAATAAAATACTATCAAATAATTCACAAGTATATAGTTGGAGTGTATGCTTTAGGTATTTAGATTCTCTTTATTATTATTTATTTGAACCAAAAGAATATGAAGAATATTCTATATTGTTTGAAAATGAGAGTTATTTCTTTAAAATTATTGATTTAGTATTAAAAGATAATCTAGAGAATAGTAAAATGATTTATTCGGATTTGCTTTCAGTTTTTGTTCCACTATTTAGACAGAAAAGTTTACCAGAAGAAAGAAGGAACTATTTTAAAAGTGAATTAGAACCGTTCATCAACTTTATATTTGAAAATATTGATTTTGAAAATATTGATTTTGAAAATATTGATTTTAATTATACTAGATATTGGTATTTTAGATTAGATGAGCTTGTTTCAATTTTTCAATTTGAGCACTTAAAGATAATAAATAAATATTTTATTGATAATCCACAAGCTGAAGATATTGATGACTATCTAGATTTTGTGTCAAGACACTTTGATGTTGTAATTAATGATTCGATTGATGTTGTTCGAAAGATAGCAGAAGAAAATAATTCTGATATAATTCGAGATCAAGCAATTAAGTTAATTGAGAAGTATGATAATGCTTACTCGAATGAGAAAAGTTATTCAGAATCAATCTCCTCGTTAGATGCTAAGCAACTTTTAAAACAAGCAGATAATGTTATCTCCTATATACGTTCTAAATTAACTGTTGACGCTGAAGAGTTGAAAAAAATAGGTTCTTTTGGACATTATACTAAGATTGATACTTTAACAAATTTTCTTATAAAAGCAGACTGGAAAAATGAAAACAATTCTGAAACTCAACCTCCATTTTTACGACTGACTAATCTAAAACAGTTAAATGACCCGATGGAAGGAAGAGTAATATATGATTATTTGGGTATAGATAATACGTTTTTCAAACAATATCAAACTTCCAATGTTTTTATATCTTCTCTAACCACGGTATCTGATAGTTTACCTATGTGGAAGGAATATGCTGATTCATCTCAGGGAGCATTTCTTGAATATGATCTGTCTTATCTTGAAGATATAGTTGCTCATAAATCGATAGAGTTTGTTAAAGTTCATTATTTAGATTTAATGTCCGAGAATAAAGAAGAAACAGATGTTGGTAAATCTCTTGATAATTTAAAACAGCTATTTGAAAAATTGCAAGAGCTGGAAGCTGAAAAAGAATTGATAAGTTTTGCTGAGAAATTGAAGAAGATTTCTTACCTTTTCAAAGTTAAAGACTATGAGTATGAAATAGAGTATCGCATTTTAATTAATTTAGATGATACAGCTATACAAAATATTATTAAAAGAGATGCTAATGATTCATCAAATGAGAAGTACTTTAAGAAAGAAGAAATTGGGTTAGAAGTTTTTGATAAAGTTAACTATAAAGATTTTAGAAAGTATATTGTATTAAGTTCGAAAGACAATGGCAGATATGATTTATTTGTATACATCAATTTACTTCCTTTGAAATACTCAAAAGTTATTCTAGGACCAAAGGTTACGGATGCAGATTATATTGCTCCTTATCTCAAACTTGCTAATCCTGATATAGAGATAGAAAGTTCGAAAATTCCTTATCGTTGAGTTGATGATAACTTAAAGCAGAAGGTGTTTTAGAGAATTTAGTGAGATTAAAATGAATTGCTCAATCCCTTTATCATGAAGTCCGAAGTAAAATATAACGAAGATATGTTTTAATAACTTAGAAAGCGAGTAAATTTATGTCCCGTTCCCAATTAACGATTTTAACAAACATTTGTCTGATTGAAGATCTTGAAACCCAGCGCGTGGTTATGCAGTATCGCTCTCCTGAAACTAATCGCTGGTCTGGTTATGCCTTTCCTGGAGGTCATGTTGAAAATGGTGAGGCTTTTGCGGAGTCTGTCATTCGTGAAATCTATGAAGAAACAGGGTTGACTATCCAAAATCCTCAACTTGTCGGCATTAAAAATTGGCCTCTGGATACAGGTGGGCGCTATATTGTCATTTGTTACAAGGCGACTGAGTTCTCTGGTAGCCTTCGCTCTTCAGATGAAGGAGAAGTTTCTTGGGTGAAAAAAGACCAGATTCCAAACTTGGATCTGGCCTATGATATGTTACCCTTGATGGAGATGATGGAAGCTCCTGACAAATCTGAATTTTTCTACCGCCACCGTACAGATGATGGCTGGGAGAAAGAAACTTTTTAGTTCTATGATTAGTCGATAGGTGTTATCTTTTAAAGTAAGGTACTGAAATATAGGCTAAGTATGGTGGTGTAAGTCAACTGAATATCTCTAAATTTCTTATTATTCTTTTCGATCTATATTTTGAACAATCTCCACCTTCAATGTTGAAATCGGAGAGTGTTTTGTTTTATGGTATAATCTTAAAATATGAAAGGAAGTATCAGAAAATGGATGATAAAGTAATTGAACAATATAAAAGTCATGATAATCTTGATATTCGAGTAGAATTGCATAAGAACTATTCAAAAAATAAATTAGGATTTAACAATTGGATATTTTCCAACTACCAAATCACTAATGAAGTAAAGGTTCTAGAATTGGGATGTGGTACAGGAGAACTGTGGAAAAGTAATAGTGATTCTATAGATAAAATGAAGCAGTTGGTTATTACAGATTTTTCTAAAGATATGGTGAGAACAACGAGGTCAGTGATTGGAAATAGAGACAATGTTAACTATGAAATAATGGATATTCAAAAGATTTCTTTTGAGGATGAAACGTTTGATATTGTTATTGCTAATATGCTTCTACATCATGTCAATGATATTCCTAAAGCTCTTTCTGAGGTGAATAGAGTCTTAAAAACAGGAGGAATTTTTTACTGTGCTACATTTGGTGAAAATGGAGTTGTAGATTATTTGTCAAGTTTATTTAAAGATGATGTTAATCAAGATTTGGAAAATAAAACGTTTACTTTACAAAATGGCAAAAGGTACCTGAGTAGGTATTTTAACTCTGTCGATACATTACTCTATGATGATGAGTTACAGGTAACTAGCATAGATGATCTAGTTAAATACATCCAATCCTTTAAAGGAATTTCAGAAATAGGTTCGCTAGAAGAAAAAGTCATTCGTAAAAGATTGGAAGTACATTTTCATAAGGGTAAGTTAATTATTCCTAAAGAATATGGTATGTTTATTGCTCGAAAGTAAAATTAAGGGGACGAAATTGTGAAAAATTAAGGAGAAGCTTTTCAATATAAAATCAAGCGGATAGTCTTTAGAACATGCTATAGCTGATTCTATATAAAAGTCTCAATCTTTTGGATTTGGAGAAGTTTCTTGGGTGCAAAAAGACCAGATTCCAAACTTGGATCTGGCCTATGATATGTTACCCTTAATGGAAATGATGGAAGCGCCTGACAAATCAGAGTTTTTCTACCGCCACCGTACAGAAGACGATTGGGAAAAGAAAATTTTCTAATCCTTTACTAAATAACCTAGCTGACCCAAGGCCTCCTCGATATAATGGAGGTCTTGTTGTGTTTCGGCTTCGACTAGGTGGTAGTGGATACCATCTGTTAATTCAGATAGAGGTCTAAAGTCAGAATGTTCAACTTGTTCTAGAAAATGTTGGACATCTCGGCGACAAGATAGTTTCAGCAAGGTTTCAATTTCTCCATAAACGGGATGGTCAATCAAGGTATTCTGGACACGCCCTCCATTATCGACGATAGCAAGGAGTTCCTGACCGATTTCTTCAACTTCATGTTTCACTTTGAAAAGTTTGTGAACATAAGGATTGGTTTCAATTTGCTTATAGATGTAGCCACGATTGGTGGATAGGATAGGAGCGCCATCGGCTCTTAAAATTGCAATGTCCTGTACAATGACTTGGCGTGTGACATGAAAATGCTCCGCCAAACTTTGGCCATTGAGAGCTTTAGGGGCTTCTTTCAAGAGTTGGAGAAGGGCTTGTTTGCGATCTTTTGTCATAGTTCTTCCTTTTAACGGCGTTTTCGAAGCACTTTATAGACAGCTAGTGCTAATGTATAGTCTACCATACTATGGATAATTGTGCCAAATCCAACTAGCACAAATAGAACATAAAACATATTTTCTACATTGGTACCGGAAGTTGCATAAAAAACGACACAGGCTAATACTTCAGCAAGGGCATGAACGACAGCTAACACAAAGTTGAAAATCCAGGAAGATTTTGGTTTATCTAGGGTATCGGGGAATTTTCGTAGGTAAAGAGCTCCTAGGGTACCAAAAACGATATGAGAAAAAGCTCTAAAAACGATAACCATGGGATAACCAGCCATCAAAAATCCAAAACTAGAGGCTAGGATAACAAATATTGCCATCAAGGGAGATAAGAACATGGCAATAAAAATAGCGATGTGACTCCCCAAAGTGTAAGAAGCAGGTGGAATGACAATCTTGAAAGGCATAACAATTGGAATCAAAATCGCAATAGCCGTTAAGAGGGCAGTCATTGTCATAAATTGTGTCTTTTTCCTTGTATGCATCAGAATCTCCTTTTTAACTGTATATACATTAGTATAGTACAATAAACCAGACAATAAAGCAAGGATTTACTTGGGTTTATAGGTCGTTTTTTAGTTAAAAGTTGGTAAAGGATTCACTAAAAAGAAGCTACCTCAAACAAAATCTCCACCTTCAGGTTTGAAAGCGGAGATTGTTTTTATTTCTTCAAAGTTTGTAGTCTTGGAACAATGGCTAGGGTTAGAACTGCGGAAATGACTAATTCAGCAATCGAATTGGTTGAGATAACAGTTGCTAGGAGTTTTTGGATATTACCATCAAAGACATTTCCAAAAAGGTAGAAAATTCCTCCAAGGACAAAGACTGTGTTGGTAAGTGAACCAAGGGCACCAGCTAGGATTAACCCAGTCTTGTTTTTCATCAGTTTATAGACTAGATAAGGAGTTAAACCAATCAAAATCCGTGGGACGATGGCAATGATAGCTGAGTAGATGTTTCCGTTTGGTACGAAAGGTGAGAAGAGGTAGCTTGTCGGTAGAATCGTAATCGTGTTAACCGTCAAGCTAAGTAGCCCCATCAAAAATCCAAGTGTAACCCCAACTCGTGGACCGTAGATAATGCTGGCAATAATGACAGGAATATGAACGATGGTCGGTTTGATTGGAAATGGGAAAAGGTTAAAGATAAGTGAGCTTAGAAAGTGTATCACGAGCATGGTTGCAAAAAAGATAGCAATGGGTGCAATATTAGAGCGTTTTTTCATCGAGAGTTTCCTTTATTCTTTCTAAAATAATTGTGAGGTCGGCTAAGGCTCCTCGCCCGTGGTCTCCACAAGCTAGTAGGGATTCCTTAGGAGCGAACAGCTGATAGCCATAGGTTTCTAATGTTTTCAGATTAGCCTGAGTTGCTGGATGGTCATACATTTTTGTATTCATAGCAGGAGCTATTAGTTTGGGAATATGACTTGGCAGAGCTAGAGCCGTACTGGTCACCATATTGTCCGCAAATCCGTGGGCTAATTTTGCAATAGTATTAGCAGTTGCAGGGACAACAATAAATAGATCTGCTTTTTTTCCAAGCTCGATATGATTAACCTGATCAGGATAGGGTTCTTTCATGACATCCAAGTGGACAGGATTCTGTGATAAGATCTGTAGTGTCAAGGGTTGGATAAACTCTGTAGCAGCCTGAGTCATTAAGACAGTGACATCATGGCCTTGTTTTTTTAGAGAACTGACTAAATCTGCCGACTTGTAAGAGGCGATTGAGCCTGTCACAGCCAAGAGAATGTGTGCCATAGCTTTCCTTTCTAAGAATGGTAGGCTTGAATTTTTTCAAGGAGGAGTTCTGCAATTTCTTCTTTAGTATGAACTGTTTGAAGCTGATCTTTCTCAACAAAGATTGCTCGGTGTTGATTTCCTGAGATTTGAGTGAGGTCATTTGCAATGATTAAGTCTGCTTGGTTCTTGATAAGACTTTTTCTGGCAATCTCGATGAGATAATCCTCAGAGACATCAACTAGTAGTTTAAAACCAATCAGATGAATAGCAGGATTCCATTCCTTGACTAGGGATATGATTTTGGGTGTCTTTTTAAGGAACAAAACCTGAACCTCATCAGTTGAAGAAATCTTAGTCTGATGATTCTGCTTGTTTAAAAATTCTTCTAGATTGGAGCTAGCCTGAACTTCCTCAAGCCCCGTCATATAAACAGGAGTGTAGTCAGACACAGCCATTGAGTGAATCAAGACATGATAATTTTGAACACGTTCTTGCATTTCCTGTAGAAGGTCCTTGGTGTTGTTAATTTCTAGAATGCTTAGGTTGGGATGGGGTTCTGGCTTCACAGCTCGTTTTGTTGTTATCAGACAAACTTCATGCCCTTCAGTAAGCAGGGTTTCTGTGATGATTTTCCCCAAGCGACCTGTAGAATGGTTAGTGATAGAGCGGACGCTATCGATAGCTTCACTAGTACCGCCCGATGTAACTAAAATTTTCATAGCACTATTGTACCAAAAAAAAAATAATTAGCAAAAGAAAGCGCTTGAAAATATATGAAAATAAAAAGAATTTACTATAGTTTCAAACTATAAAACCATATAAAATTTAAGAAAGGGCTCTCAAAACCTTAAAAACAGGGATATTTACGAACGTTTAGAGAGTTTAAGGGTGTTAAAAATCTTGTTTTGTGTTATAATGAATTATCATATAAGAGGTTAGAGGAGTTTTAAATGAAAACAGATATTGAAATAGCACAGAGTATTGAGTTGAAACCAATCGTTGATGTTGTAGAGAAACTTGGCATTTCTTACGATGATTTGGAGTTGTACGGAAAGTACAAGGCTAAGCTCAGCTTTGATAAGATTCGTGCAGTTGAGAGTAATCCAGTTGGAAAATTGATTTTGGTTACTGCCATTAATCCAACACCTGCAGGTGAAGGAAAATCAACCATTACTATTGGTCTTGCGGATGCCTTGAATAAGATTGGCAAGAAAACCATGATTGCTATCCGCGAACCATCTCTTGGTCCAGTAATGGGAATCAAAGGTGGTGCGGCAGGTGGTGGTTATGCCCAAGTTCTGCCAATGGAAGATATTAATCTCCACTTCACTGGAGACATGCATGCCATTACAACTGCCAACAATGCTCTTTCTGCCTTGATTGACAACCATTTGCACCAAGGGAATGAGTTGGGAATTGACCAACGTCGTATCCTTTGGAAACGTGTTGTGGACTTGAACGACCGTGCTCTTCGCCATGTGACCGTTGGTCTTGGTGGACCTCTAAATGGTATTCCACGTGAGGATGGTTTTGATATTACAGTTGCTTCTGAAATCATGGCGATTTTGTGCTTGGCAACGGACATCGAGGATTTGAAACGTCGTTTGGCTAATATCGTTATTGGCTATCGCTATGACAGAACACCTGTTTCTGTAGGTGATTTGCAGGTTGAAGGGGCTTTAGCATTGATTTTGAAAGATGCTATTAAGCCCAACCTGGTTCAGACAATTTACGGTACACCTGCCTTTGTACACGGTGGTCCATTTGCCAATATTGCTCACGGATGTAACTCTGTCTTGGCAACGACAACAGCCCTTCACTTGGCTGATTACACAGTTACTGAAGCTGGTTTTGGTGCAGACCTTGGTGCCGAGAAATTCCTTGATATTAAGACACCAAACTTGCCAACATCTCCAGATGCAGTAGTTATTGTTGCAACCCTTCGTGCTCTTAAGATGAATGGCGGTGTGGCTAAAGACGCTTTGACAGAGGAAAATGTGGAGGCGGTTCGTGCCGGTTTTGCTAACTTGAAACGCCACGTTGAGAACATCCGTAAGTTCGGTACTCCAGCAGTTGTTGCGATTAACGAATTTGTTTCTGATACTGAAGCAGAAATTGCAGCCTTAAAAGAACTTTGTGCTTCAATTGATGTGCCAGTTGAACTAGCAAGTGTCTGGGCTGATGGCGCAGAAGGTGGAGTAGCACTTGCCGAAACAGTTGTTAAGACTATCGCTGAAAACCCAGCTAACTACAAACGTTTGTATGACAATGACCTTTCTGTTCAAGAAAAGATTGAAAAGATTGTTACTGAAATCTACCGTGGTAGCAAAGTAAACTTTGAGAAGAAAGCTCAAACACAAATCGCTCAAATCGTTCAAAACGGTTGGGACAAATTGCCAATCTGTATGGCTAAAACTCAATACAGTTTCTCAGACAATCCAAATGCACTTGGAGCACCTGAAAACTTTGAAATTACTATTCGTGAATTGGTACCAAAATTAGGTGCAGGCTTCATCGTTGCCTTAACTGGCGATGTCATGACCATGCCAGGTCTTCCAAAACGACCAGCAGCTCTCAACATGGATGTTGAAAGTGACGGAACAGTCTTAGGCTTGTTCTAGTATAATGCAATTGACTTTAAATGAGTTTGGAAATACTATCCAAGCTCATTTTTTATCTAGATATAAGGCCTTGTCTTCAGCTGATGAGAGAGTTGTTTACTAGTCGTAACCAGTCTAGGTAAAGATATTTTCCCTGAATTCTGATATAATAGAAATATTGACTTCAAGAGTAAGGAAGAGAAGATGAACGCATTATTGAATGGAATGAATGACCGTCAGGCTGAGGCGGTGCAAACGACAGAAGGTCCCTTGTTAATCATGGCAGGGGCTGGTTCTGGAAAGACCCGTGTTTTAACCCACCGTATCGCTTATTTGATTGATGAAAAGCTGGTCAATCCTTGGAATATCTTGGCTATTACCTTTACTAATAAGGCTGCGCGTGAGATGAAAGAGCGTGCTTATAGCCTTAATCCAGCTACTCAGGACTGTCTGATTGCGACCTTCCACTCCATGTGTGTTCGTATTTTGCGTCGCGATGCGGACCATATTGGCTACAATCGTAATTTTACAATTGTCGATCCTGGTGAACAACGAACGCTCATGAAACGCATTCTCAAACAGTTGAACTTGGATCCTAAAAAATGGAATGAGCGAACTATTTTGGGGACCATTTCTAATGCTAAGAATGATTTGATTGATGATGTGGCTTATGCTGCCCAAGCTGGCGATATGTATACGCAAATCGTGTCCCAGTGCTACACTGCTTACCAAAAAGAGCTTCGTCAGTCGGAGTCGGTTGACTTTGATGATTTGATTATGCTGACCCTGCGTCTCTTTGATCAAAATCCTGATGTTTTGACCTACTATCAGCAAAAGTTCCAGTACATTCACGTTGATGAGTACCAAGATACCAACCATGCCCAGTACCAACTAGTCAAACTCTTGGCTTCGCGCTTTAAAAACATCTGTGTGGTTGGGGATGCGGACCAGTCGATTTACGGTTGGCGTGGTGCTGATATGCAGAATATCTTGGATTTTGAGAAAGATTATCCCCAAGCCAAGGTTGTTTTGCTGGAGGAGAATTACCGTTCAACTAAAACCATTCTTCAAGCGGCTAATGATGTTATTAAAAATAATAAAAATCGTCGTCCTAAGAATCTCTGGACCCAGAATGCTGATGGAGAGCAAATCGTTTACTATCGTGCCAATGATGAACTAGATGAGGCTGTATATGTTGCCAAAACCATCGATGAACTTGGTCGTAACCAAAACTTCCTTCATAAGGATTTTGCAGTTCTCTATCGTACAAACGCCCAGTCTCGTACTATTGAGGAAGCCCTGCTCAAATCTAACATTCCTTATACCATGGTTGGAGGAACCAAGTTCTACAGCCGTAAGGAAATCCGAGATATTATCGCTTATCTCAACCTCATTGCTAATTTGAGTGACAATATCAGTTTTGAGCGTATTATCAACGAACCGAAGCGTGGAATTGGCCCAGGCACTGTTGAGAAAATCCGTGATTTTGCGAATATGCAGGACATGTCTATGCTAGATGCTTCAGCCAATATCATGTTGTCTGGTATCAAGGGTAAAGCAGCCCAGTCTATCTGGGATTTTGCCAATATGATTCTGGATTTGAGGGAGCAACTGGACCACTTAAGCATTACTGAGTTGGTTGAGGCTGTTCTAGAAAAAACAGGTTACGTCGATATTCTAAATGCTCAAGCGACTTTAGAAAGCAAGGCTAGGGTTGAAAATATTGAAGAGTTCCTTTCTGTGACGAAAAACTTTGATGACACCTCTGATGGGCCAGAAGAGGAAACTGGTTTGGACAAATTGAGTCGTTTTTTAAATGACTTGGCTTTGATTGCAGACACAGATTCAGGTAGTCAGGAGACATCAGAAGTTACCCTAATGACCCTGCATGCTGCCAAAGGCCTCGAGTTTCCAGTTGTCTTTTTGATTGGGATGGAAGAAAATGTCTTTCCGCTTAGCCGTGCAGCTGAGGATCCAGATGAATTAGAAGAAGAACGCCGTCTGGCCTATGTAGGAATTACGCGTGCAGAGAAAATTCTCTATCTGACCAATGCCAACTCGCGCCTGCTTTTTGGTCGTACCAACTACAATCGTCCGACTCGTTTTATTAACGAAATCAGCTCAGACTTACTTGAGTATCAAGGGTTGGCTCGTCCAGCAAATACAAGCTTTAAAGCATCATATAGTAGTGGTGGCCTTGCCTTCGGTCAAGGTATGAGTTTGGCGCAGGCCCTCCAAGACCGTAAACGCAGTGCGGCCCCAAAAACTATTCAGTCAAGCGGTCTCCCATTTGGTCAATTTACAGCTGGAGCAAAATCAGCGTCTAGCGAGACAAATTGGTCCATTGGTGACATTGCCCTCCACAAGAAGTGGGGAGAGGGAACTGTTCTGGAAGTTTCAGGTAACGGAGCTACTCAGGAATTAAAAATCAATTTCCCAGAAGTAGGTTTGAAAAAACTTTTAGCTAGTGTAGCCCCAATTGAGAAAAAAATATAATTTTTCATCCTTCTCACGAATAATAAAGTGAGGAGGATTTTTATGTATAGTATTTCATTCCAAGAAGATTCACTATTACCAAGAGAAAGACTGGCCAAAGAAGGAGTTGAAGCGCTCAGTAATCAAGAGTTGCTAGCTATTTTACTTAGGACAGGAACACGGCAATCCAGTGTTTTTGAAATTGCCCAGAAAGTTTTGAACAATCTTTCAAGCCTAACGGATTTGAAAAGAATGACCCTGCAGGAATTGCAGAGTCTGTCTGGTATCGGGCGTGTTAAGGCTATAGAATTACAAGCTATGATTGAACTGGGGCATCGTATTCATAAACATGAGACTATTGAGATGGAAAGTATTCTCAGTAGCCAAAAGTTGGCCAAGAAGATGCAGCAGGAATTGGGCCATAAAAAACAAGAGCACCTGGTGGCGCTCTATCTCAATACTCAAAATCAAATCATCCATCAACAAACCATTTTTATCGGCTCAGCCACTCGCAGTATCGCTGAGCCACGAGAGATTCTTCATTATGCTATCAAGCATATGGCGACTTCACTCATCTTGGTCCATAATCATCCTTCAGGAGCGGTAGCGCCTAGTCGAAATGATGATCATGTCACCAAACTTGTAAAAGAAGCCTGTGACCTGATGGGGATTGTCCTCTTGGACCATTTGATTGTCTCTCATTCTAATTACTTTAGTTATCGTGAAAAGACAGATTTAATCTAAAGTTCATTAACGACATAGTCAAAGAGGTTTTTATCCTTGGGGCGATTTTCAAATAGAAATTCTGGGTGCCATTGCACACCGAGAAAGGCAACATCATCCGTACTCATGACAGCTTCAATGATGCCATCTTGAGGATCATGGGCCGCAATCTTTAAATTTGGTGCTAAATCCTTGATGCTCTGATGGTGGAAGGAGTTGATATGCGAAATTTCTCCATAGATTTCTCGAAGAACTGTATCAGGCTCTGTCATCAAGCGTTGAGTTGTGTACTCAGCAGAACAATCCTGCCAATGGTCTTCGATATCTTGGTATAAAGTTCCACCCATGGCAACGTTAAAGAGTTGAGTTCCACGGCAGACAGAAAAAATTGGCTTTTTCTGTTTAATAGCTTCCTTGATGAGGGCCAGTTCAAAGATATCCCTTTGAAGGTGGTAGTCATCGCTATCGATGGTTTTTGGTTCACCATAGAATTTTGGATCAACATTTTGCCCACCTGTCAAGATGAGCTTGTCAATCATACTAATATAGTGGCAGGCCATTTCTTGATCACCAATCGGTAGGATGATGGGAATCCCTCCAGCGTCTTTAACGCCTTCCACAAAGCCTTTTGCTACGTAGCTCATCATGATGTCATCATCTGGATGAGTTTTTTCGTTTCCTGTAATCCCTATAACTGGTTTTTTCATAAAATGATTTTCGCTTTCTAATCCTCTTTTCGCATGAAGTAGAGGAGGGTTTGGAGTTCACTTGTCAAATCGACATACTGAACGACCACGTCTTTTGGTAAATGCAGATGGACTGGTGAAAAACTGAGAATTCCTTTCACGCCAGCATCCACCAAGAGATTGGCAACCTCTTGTGACTTGACGCTGGGAACTGTCAGGATAGCAGTCTTGACATCAGCATCCTTGATTTTATCCTTGATTTGAGAAATCCCGTAAATAGGAATCCCATCAGGAGTTTGGGTACCGACTTCGGGATGGTCATCTAGGTCAAAGGCCATGATAATCTTCATCTTGTTACGTTCGTGGAAGCGATAGTGAAGAAGGGCATGGCCCATATTTCCAATACCAACCAGCATGACATTGGTAATGGAGTTATCATTGAGTAAATCGGCAAAAAACGTCATCAGTTTTTTGACATCATAGCCAAAACCACGACGACCAAGTTCACCAAAATAGGAAAAATCACGACGTACGGTCGCTGAATCAATCCCAATGGCCTCTGCAATTTGCTTAGAGTTGGCACGTTCAATCTTTTCTGCATGAAATCTCTTAAAAATTCGATAGTAGAGAGAGAGTCTTTTTGCTGTAGCTTTTGGAATAGCAGACTGTTTATCTTTCACAAAATCACAACCTTTCTATTCTTCTATTTTATAGAAACATTGTGAAAAAATCAACAAAAACAAGAAAAAACTAAGAAAAATCTTAGTTTTGATGTAAAAAATCTGCATGTGATAGAAAACGGTAGAGGTCTCCGACCAGTCCTTGGTAAACTTCCTGCCCCTTAAAGGTCAAAGAAGTCACATAAAGTGTATCTGGCAGAGTCACACATCCTGACAGAGCCAGCATGAGAGCCTCGTAATCCTCATACTTGAGAGTTCGCTCTACATGATAGCTGTCCTTATAGGTCAGTTCAAACATATGGAACCTATCTTTCTGATTTTGTAAAGACACCACGTTCTACCAAGCTATCCATGAGAAAATAGAATTTTTCCTGATGAATGTGGTGGTCTTCTGATTTGAAAATATCAACTAGACGTAGCCCAAACTTGTCAGTGATATTGATTTTTGCACCTGTAAGTTCCTTGTTAATGATGATTTTGAGTTGGAATCCCTCACCGCTGTTCGGAACTTTTTCTAAAAGGCGAGTCAATTCATAGTTACCAACCTTAGTCTCAAAAAAGGTGTTGTCCTTAAGGGTAAATTTTTTAACAGAAGGGCTAAGAGTGTAGTCGTAACGACAATTTTTTAACTGAATGGTTTTTTCAAATGCCATATGGCTAACCTCCGATAATTTCTTTTAAGGTTTTTGCGAGGGTATGTAGGTCTTCAACAGTATTTTCTGGAGACAAACTGATACGAACGGATTCCTTCAAGCGTTCTGAATTTGCCCCGTACATGGCTTCAAGAACATGGCTGGATTGTACAATGCCCGCAGTGCAGGCTGAGCCAGTAGAGATTGAAATTCCAGCTAAATCTAGACGAAGGAGTAAGAGGTCATTTTTCTGGCCAGGAAATCCAATATTGAGAACATAAGGGAGATGGTGTTCGCTTCTATTCAGGTAATACTGAACTCCCTCTAGCTCTGCCAGAAAGGCAGTTTCTAGATTTTGTACATGTTGAAAATGTTCTTCTTGTTTTTCTAGGTCTTCTTTTAGGGCTGCAACCATAGCCACTATGGCAGCAAGATTTTCAGTCCCTGCACGTTTTTTCTGTTCTTGGTCTCCGCCATGTAGATAGGAATCAAAGTCCATGCTAGATGCGTAGAGAAAGCCGATTCCCTTAGGGCCATGGAATTTATGGGCAGAAGCAGTGAGAAAATCAATGCCCAATTCTTCGGGGTGAATTGGTATTTTACCAATAGCTTGAACTGCGTCGACATGATAGGCGGCAGGATGTTGCTTGAGTATTTGGCCAATTTCAGCAATGGGAAGTAGGTTTCCTGTCTCATTATTAGCAAACATGGTAGAAACCAAAATTGTATCATCACGTAAGGCCTCTTGAATTTGCTGGGCGGTGATTTCCTGATTTTTTGGCTGGATAATGGTTACTTCAAAACCAAAGTGTTGAACCAAGTAATCAATCGTTTCAAGGACAGCATGGTGTTCGATGGCAGTTGTGATGATATGTTTTCCTCGTTCTTGATGACGAAGACAGTAGCCAATGATAGCAGTATTGTTGCCTTCAGTCCCACCAGAAGTGAAAAAGATATGTTGAGGTTTTGTCTCTAGTAATTGAGCTAGTTCTTGACGGGCTTCACGCAAAAGTTTGCCAGCTTGACGACCATGCCCATGGATACTAGATGGATTGCCATGGGTTTCTTGCATAACCTTGGTCATAGCTGAAATAGCAACTGCTGACATAGGAGTCGTCGCAGCATTGTCCAAATAAATCAAAGAATCACCTTATTTCTTTTTGTTGTAAGCAAAGAGTGGGCTGACTGGTTTTCTTTCGTGAATACGGACGATAGCATCACCAATTAACTCACTTGCAGTGATGTAGCATACGTTTTTAGGAGTTTTTTCTTTTGTTGCTACTGAATCAGTCACAAGAATTTCTTTAATCTTAGTATTGTCAAGAAGTTCAGCAGCTCCTTCGACGAAGAGACCATGGCTAGAAACAGCATAAATTTCTGTAGCCCCTTCACGTTCAACGATTTTAGCAGCTTCAGAGAAGGTACGTCCTGTATTCAGAATATCGTCAATCAAGATGGCTTTTTTACCTTCAACATCACCGATAATATAACCTTCGTTGCGAGTTGCATCATCTTGTGGGTAATCGATAATGGCGATAGGAGCATCAAGATATTCAGCCAAGCTACGAGCACGTTTGACACCTGAATTTTTAGGGCTAACGACAACAACATCTGAACCAAGTAGGCCCTTATCGCAGTAATGTTTTGCAAATAGAGGAACTGTGTAGAGGTTGTCAACAGGAATATCAAAGAAACCTTGAACTTGGACAGCATGCAAATCAAGCGTAAGGACACGATCAACACCAGCCTTAACCAGCATATTAGCAACTAGTTTAGCTGTAAGTGGCTCACGTGGTGAAGCGATACGATCTTGACGTGCATAACCAAAATATGGAAGGACAACGTTGATACTGTGGGCACTTGCGCGCACACAAGCATCGACCATGATTAACAATTCCATTAGGTGGTTGTTAACAGGGAAACTTGTTGATTGGATGATGTAAACATCATAACCACGGACACTTTCCTCGATATTTACTTGGATTTCTCCATCAGAAAATTGACGTGATGACAGTTTTCCAAGTGGAATACCGACAGCATCCGCAATTTTTTGTGCAATCTCTTGGTTAGAGTTGAGCGCGAAAAGTTTCATATTTTTTCTATCTGACATTATAGACCGTCCTCTGTAAACTTTATAAAACCTAGTTATATCTGCCTTACATATATGAACTAGGATGTGTGTATTTTTATCTTTTCTATTTTACCAAAAAATGAAGATTATTTCAGCTATTTTTCATGCTTTTGACAAATCGAACCAATTTTGAAGGAGCTTTTTGATAAGCAATCTGATTTTTCTCTAAAAATTGCTGGAAATCTTGCTTTCCTAGCTCGTGATTTTCCACCTCAAGCTCTAATTCGTAATCTGTAATATCAAAGTACTGACTTTCATCCAGTGCCATGAGGCCAATTGGTGTTTGCATTTCATAGCGAAGCGTTGTTAGACAACCAAGAACCTGCCATTTTTTACTTTGGATACCATGTTTAGCCAATTCATCCAGCACCAGTCCCTGAGGAAGTTCTTCTTTAGCCAGATAATCTTCAGCATCTGTTAGTTCCAATTTTTGGTTGTACTCCATGTTTCCAACACTTTGAGGGACTTTGAGTGTCAATTCTGCCCAGTCTTCAAAGGTTCGAATACGCATAGCGACTTTCTTTTCACGTAGTTCAAAATCAGGCGTGTCGATGTAGTAATTTTTTTGAAGAACAGGTGTGACACCTGTAAATTGATCTTTTAGACGATCATATTCATATTTTTTCAAGAGTGTTTTCAATTCAATTTCTAAATGTTTCATTTTTCTTACCTTTTCTTTATCGTTGAAAGCGGATTTATGGTATAATAAGCATTGTATTTATTGTATATGAATCTGGAGAAAAAATCAAAGATATTTTTGAAGGATAATATGAGAACAAGGGAGAGTATATGACCTTAGAATGGGAAGAATTTCTAGATCCTTATATTCAAGCTGTTGGTGAGTTAAAGATTAAACTTCGTGGTATTCGTAAGCAATATCGCAAGCAAAATAAGCATTCTCCGATTGAGTTTGTGACTGGTCGGGTCAAGCCAATTGAGAGTATAAAAGAAAAAATGGCTCGGCGTGGCATTACTTATGCGACCTTAGAACACGATTTGCAGGATATTGCAGGTTTACGTGTGATGGTCCAGTTTGTAGATGACGTTAAGGAAGTAGTGGAAATTTTGCGCAAACGTCAGGACATGCGGATCATTCAAGAGCGAGATTACATTACTCATCGAAAAGCATCAGGCTACCGTTCCTATCACGTGGTAGTAGAATATACGGTTGATACTATCAATGGTGCCAAGACCATTTTGGCGGAAATTCAAATACGTACCTTGGCCATGAATTTCTGGGCAACAATAGAACATTCTCTCAACTACAAGTACCAAGGGGATTTCCCAGAGGAGATAAAGAAGCGACTGGAAATTACGGCCAAGATTTCCCATCAGTTGGATGAAGAAATGGGCAAAATTCGTGATGATATCCAGGAAGCCCAGGCTCTTTTTGATCCTTTGAGTAGAAAATTAAATGACGGTGTAGGAAACAGTGACGATACAGATGAAGAATACAGGTAAACGAATTGACCTGATAGCCAATAGAAAACCGCAGAGCCAAAGGGTTTTGTATGAATTGCGAGATCGTTTGAAGAGAAATCAGTTTATACTCAATGATACCAATCCGGATATTGTCATCTCCATTGGTGGTGATGGCATGCTCTTATCGGCCTTTCATAAGTACGAAGACCAACTTGATAAGGTTCGCTTTATTGGTGTTCATACTGGACATTTGGGCTTCTATACGGACTACCGTGATTTTGAGTTGGACAAGCTAGTGACTAATTTGCAGCTAGATACCGGGGCTAAGGTTTCTTACCCTGTTCTAAATGTGAAGGTTTTTCTTGAAAATGGTGAAGTGAAGATTTTTAGAGCACTAAATGAAGCCAGTATCCGCAGGTCTGATCGAACCATGGTGGCGGATGTTGTGATTAATGGTGTCCACTTTGAACGTTTTCGTGGAGACGGGGTGACAGTGTCAACCCCGACTGGTAGTACGGCCTATAACAAGTCGCTCGGTGGAGCTGTTTTACACCCTACCATTGAAGCTCTTCAGCTGACAGAAATTGCCAGCCTAAACAATCGTGTCTATCGAACGTTGGGTTCGTCCATTATTGTTCCAAAGAAGGATAAGATTGAACTCATTCCAACGAGAAACGATTACCATACCATTTCGGTTGACAATAGTGTCTACTCCTTCCGCAATATTGAGCGAATCGAGTATCAAATTGACCATCATAAGATTCACTTTGTCGCATCACCGAGCCATACCAGTTTCTGGAACCGTGTTAAGGATGCTTTCATCGGCGAGGTGGATGAATGAGGTTTGAATTTATCGCAGATGAGCATGTCAAGGTTAAGACCTTTTTGAAAAAGCACGAGGTTTCTAAGGGACTTTTGGCCAAGATTAAGTTTAGAGGTGGAGCTATTCTGGTCAATGACCAACCGCAAAATGCAACGTATCTATTGGATATTGGCGACCGCGTTGTCATTGATATTCCCGCTGAGGAAGGCTTTGAAACTCTAGAAGCTATCGAGCGCCCACTGGATATTCTCTATGAGGATGACCATTTTCTGATCTTGAATAAACCCTATGGAGTGGCTTCTATTCCTAGTGTCAATCACTCCAATACCATTGCCAATTTTATCAAGGGTTACTACGTCAAGCAAGACTATGAAAATCAGCAGGTTCACATTGTAACTAGGCTTGATAGAGACACTTCTGGCTTGATGCTTTTTGCCAAACACGGCTATGCCCATGCACGATTAGATAAGCAGTTGCAGAAGAAATCTATCGAGAAGCGCTACTTTGCTTTGGTTAAGGGAGATGGACACTTAGAGCCAGAGGGAGAAATTATTGCTCCGATTGCGCGTGATGAAGACTCTATTATCACTAGAAGAGTAGCTAAAGGTGGGAAGTACGCCCATACTTCTTACAAGATTGTAGCTTCTTATGGGAATATTCATTTGGTAGACATTCGCCTGCACACTGGGCGAACCCACCAAATCCGAGTCCATTTTTCCCATATCGGTTTTCCTTTGTTGGGAGATGATTTGTATGGTGGTAGCCTGGACGACGGCATCCAACGTCAGGCTCTGCATTGCCATTACCTATCCTTCTATCATCCATTTCTAGAGCAGGACTTGCAGTTAGAAAGTCCCTTGCCGGATGATTTCAGTAATCTTATTACCCAGTTATCAACTAATACTCTATAATAAAGTAATTCAGAGTATAATTTATTTTTTAAAGGAGAAAACTCATGGAAGTTTTTGAAAGTCTTAAAGCCAACCTGGTTGGTAAAAATGCTCGTATCGTTCTCCCTGAAGGGGAAGAGCCACGTATTCTTCAAGCGACTAAACGCTTGGTAAAAGAAACGGAAGTAATTCCTGTTTTGCTTGGAAATCCTGAAAAAATTAAAATTTATCTTGAAATTGAAGGTATTGAAGATGGTTATGAAGTCATTGACCCTCAACACTATCCTCAATTTGAAGAAATGGTTACTGCTTTAGTGGAGCGCCGTAAGGGCAAAATGTCTGAAGAAGATGCACGCAAGGTTTTGGTCGAAGATGTCAACTATTTTGGTGTTATGTTGGTATACTTGGGCTTGGTTGACGGAATGGTATCAGGTGCGATTCATTCAACTGCTTCAACAGTTCGCCCAGCCCTACAAATCATTAAAACTCGTCCAAATGTAACGCGTACTTCAGGTGCCTTCCTCATGGTTCGTGGTACGGAACGTTACCTATTTGGAGATTGTGCTATTAATATCAATCCTGATGCAGAAGCTTTGGCTGAAATTGCAATCAACTCAGCAATCACAGCTAAGATGTTTGGTATCGAGCCTAAAATTGCTATGCTAAGCTATTCTACTAAAGGTTCAGGATTTGGTGAAAGCGTCGATAAGGTCGTTGAAGCAACTAAAATTGCTCACGACTTGCGCCCTGACCTCGAAATCGATGGTGAGTTGCAATTTGATGCGGCCTTTGTTCCCGAAACTGCAGCTTTGAAAGCTCCTGGAAGTACAGTAGCTGGTCAAGCAAATGTCTTTATCTTCCCAGGTATCGAGGCAGGAAATATTGGCTACAAGATGGCCGAACGCCTTGGTGGTTTTGCGGCTGTAGGACCTGTTTTGCAAGGTTTGAACAAGCCAGTTAATGACCTTTCTCGTGGATGTAATGCGGATGATGTCTATAAGTTGACCCTTATCACAGCAGCTCAAGCAGTTCATCAATAAGATTTAGTCCTCTTTCCCTTGGAAAGAGGCTTTTTATACTCAATGAAAATCAAAGAGCAAACTAGGAAACTAGCCGCAGGCTGCTCAAAGCACTGCTTTGAGGTTGTAGATAAGACTGACGAAGTCAGTTACATATATAATCCAAGGCGACGTTGACGTGGTTTGAAGAGATTTTCGAAGAGTATTAATACTAGGAAAAGGACAGTTAGAGTCGTCTGTGTTATACTAGAGATATGTTAGATTTGAAAGAATACGGTATCGTCATGTGGCCGGAGGAGAAGATCATTTCTTTCCGTAAGAAACTTCTCACTTGGTATGATGAAAACAAGAGAGATTTACCTTGGAGGAGAAGTAAAAATCCTTATCATATCTGGGTATCTGAAATTATGCTTCAGCAGACTAGGGTGGATACGGTTATTCCTTATTACGAACGATTCTTGGACTGGTTTCCAACAGTGGAAAGTTTGGCAACTGTCCCTGAAGAGCGTTTGTTGAAGGCTTGGGAAGGTTTGGGTTATTATTCTCGAGTACGCAATATGCAGGCTGCAGCCCAGCAGATTATGACTGACTTTGGTGGTCAATTTCCAAATACCTATGAAGGAATTTCCAGCTTGAAAGGGATTGGTCCTTATACAGCAGGAGCCATTTCCAGTATTGCTTTTAACTTGCCTGAGCCAGCTGTAGATGGTAATGTCATGCGTGTTTTGGCGCGTCTATTTGAAGTCAACCACGATATTGGGATTCCAAGTAATCGCAAAATTTTTCAGGCAATGATGGAAATCCTGATTGACCCAGAACGGCCAGGTGACTTTAACCAAGCCTTGATGGACTTGGGTTCGGATATTGAGTCTCCTGTAAATCCCAGACCAGAAGAAAGCCCAGTTAAGGACTTTAGTGCGGCATATCAGAATGGCACCATGGACCGTTATCCAATCAAGGCTCCCAAGAAAAAGCCTGTCCCTATTTATCTTAAAGCCTTGGTGGTCAAAAATACACAGGGACAATTTTTACTTGAAAAAAATGAAAGTGAAAAGCTATTGGCAGGTTTTTGGCATTTCCCACTGGTAGAAGTAGATGACTTTTCGCAAGAGGAGCAGTTTGACCTCTTCCATCAGGTTGCAGAAGAAAGTGTGAATTTTGGACCCAGTCCAGAAGAGAGTTTCCAGCAGGACTATGACCTAGATGTTGATTGGCTTGATGTTTATTTTGACACTGTCAAGCATGTCTTTAGCCATCGTAAGTGGCATGTTCAAATTGTAGCAGGTCAGGTGACTGATTTTCATAACTTTTCCGATAGGGAAGTTCGCTGGCTTTCACCAGAAGAGTTCAAGGATGTTCCACTTGCCAAACCCCAACAAAAAATCTGGCAGGCTTATGCACAAGCCAAGTTAGACAGTAGCAAAGACTAGCTATTGTGTTTTCTTGTTATTTTTTTGATATAATAGTAGAGAAAAAGGTGAACAAATGAAAAAAATATTAATTGTAGATGATGAAAAACCAATCTCGGATATTATCAAGTTTAATATGACCAAGGAAGGTTACGAGGTTGTAACTGCTTTTAATGGTCGTGAAGCGCTAGAGCAATATGAAGCAGAGCAACCAGATATTATTATTTTGGATTTGATGCTTCCAGAAATTGATGGTTTAGAAGTTGCGAAGACTATTCGCAAGACTAGTAGTGTACCTATTATCATGCTTTCAGCTAAAGACAGTGAATTTGATAAGGTTATCGGTTTAGAACTTGGGGCAGATGACTATGTAACCAAACCCTTCTCAAATCGTGAGTTGCAGGCACGTGTTAAAGCTCTTCTTCGTCGTACGGACTTGGTTTCTGTAGATAATCAGGATTCTGATGAAAAGAAAACCCAACCCTTGCAAATTGGGGACTTGGAGATTGTGCCAGATGCCTATGTGGCTAAGAAATACGGTGAGGAACTAGACTTAACCCACCGTGAATTTGAACTCTTGTACCACTTGGCTTCTCATATCGGTCAAGTGATTACGCGTGAACACTTGCTTGAAACGGTCTGGGGTTATGATTATTTCGGAGATGTTCGGACTGTTGACGTAACCATCAGACGTTTGCGTGAGAAGATTGAAGACACACCAAGTCGTCCAGAGTATATTCTAACACGTCGCGGTGTTGGTTATTATATGAGAAATAATGATTAAACTAATAAAAGACACAGTTTTAACCAGTGATTTTATCTTTATCCTCATTCTACTTGGCTTTATTTTAGTTGTGACCTTGCTTTTACTAGAAAATCGTAGGGATAACATTCGGTTGAAGCAAATCAATCAAAAGGTAAAGGACCTGATTGCAGGAGATTATTCTCAGGTATTGGATATGCAGGGAAGCTCTGAAATCACTAATATTACCAATAATCTTAATGATTTATCAGAAGTAATCCGCTTGACCCAAGAAAATCTGGAACAAGAGAGTAAACGATTACACAGTATCCTCTCATACATGACAGACGGA
The DNA here is from genome assembly GCA_905221285.1 of bacterium. Classification (GTDB taxonomy): domain Bacteria; phylum Bacillota; class Bacilli; order Lactobacillales; family Streptococcaceae; genus Streptococcus. The sequence continues at coordinate 114,126 of CAJNCM010000003.1, read as the reverse complement.
GTTCTTGCGACCAATCGTCGTGGCAAGATTACTATGATTAACGACATGGCCAAGAAACAGCTAGGTGTTCAGAAGGAAGAGGTTCTCAATAAAAGTATTCTAGAATTGCTTCAGATTGAAGATGAGTATGAACTTCGTGATTTGATTACCCAAATTCCTGAGCTCATGATTGATTCTCAGGATGACAATGGTGAATATCTGAGCCTTCGTGTACGTTTTGCCTTGGTTCGTCGTGAGTCTGGCTTTATTTCTGGTTTGGTTGCTGTTTTACACGATACGACGGAGCAGGAGAAGGAGGAGCGCGAACGGAGACTCTTTGTTTCGAACGTTAGTCATGAGCTACGGACGCCTCTGACTAGTGTAAAATCCTATCTTGAAGCCTTGGATGAGGGTGCCTTGTCAGAACCTGTCGCACCAGATTTTATCAAGGTGTCTCTAGACGAAACCAACCGTATGATGCGAATGGTGACAGACCTTCTTCATCTTTCACGTATTGATAATGCAACCAGTCATCTAGATGTCGAACTGATTAACTTTACTGCCTTTATTACCTTTATTCTTAACCGTTTTGATAAGATGAGGGGATCAGATGAAGAGAAGAAATACGAATTGGTTAGAGATTATCCGATTACCTCTGTCTGGATTGAAATTGATACAGATAAGATGACGCAGGTGATTGATAATATTCTCAACAATGCCATTAAATATTCTCCAGATGGTGGAAAAATCACAGTGACCATGAAGACAACTGATGATCAGATGATTTTGTCTATCTCAGACCAAGGATTGGGTATTCCTAAGCAGGATTTGCCACGTATCTTTGACCGTTTCTACCGTGTGGATCGTGCTAGAAGTCGTGCCCAAGGTGGAACTGGGCTAGGTCTAGCTATTGCTAAAGAAATTATCAAACAGCATAATGGTTTTATTTGGGCCAAGAGTATATATGGTAAGGGATCAACCTTTACCATTGTGCTCCCTTATGATAAGGATGCAGTGAAGGAAGAAGTATGGGAGGACGAAATAGAAGACCAGAATGAGTGAAACAGGCTTTAAATACAGTATTTTAGCGTCGGGTTCCAGTGGAAATTCCTTTTATCTGGAAACGCCAAAAAAGAAACTTTTAGTGGATGCAGGCTTATCTGGTAAGAAAATCACCAGCCTACTTGCTGAAATAAATCGCAAGCCAGAAGACTTGGATGCCATCTTGATTACCCATGAGCATTCTGACCATATCCATGGAGTCGGTGTGTTGGCTCGCAAGTATGGTATGGATTTGTATGCCAATGAAAAGACCTGGCAGGCTATGGAAAATAGCAAGTATCTTGGCAAGGTGGATGCCTCGCAAAAGCATATCTTTGAAATGGGTAAAACCAAAACCTTTGGAGATATCGACATTGAGAGTTTTGGTGTTAGCCATGATGCGGTCGCACCTCAGTTCTATCGCTTTATGAAGGATGATAAGAGTTTTGTCATGCTGACTGATACAGGTTATGTTAGTGATCGAATGGCAGGAATTGTCGAAAATGCAGATGGATATCTTATCGAGTCCAATCATGATGTAGAGATTTTGCGAGCAGGTTCCTATGCTTGGCGACTCAAACAACGAATCCTATCGGATCTCGGTCACCTTTCTAACGAGGACGGTGCTGAAGCTATGATTCGTACCTTGGGAAACCGTACTAAGAAAATCTACCTTGGGCATTTATCTAAGGAGAACAATATTAAGGAACTGGCTCATATGACCATGGTCAATCAGCTGGCGCAAGCTGATCTGGGAGTCGGAGTAGACTTTAAGGTTTATGATACCTCACCAGATACTGCAACACCATTGACAGATATATAAAAAAGAAGGCGAATGTGCCTTCTTTTTTATATATCTTACAAACCAGCAAAATCTTTGATTTCTTGTGCTGACATTGAAGAGTCGCAACGGACATTGATTTGTCCATCTGCAATGTGAACGAAGCCTGGTACAGTTGGGATTCCATAGCGTGAGCGGAATTCTTGCAACTTATTGAGTTGGCTTGGTTCTTCACTGTTGATGAAGTAGATGTGAGCTTTGGTTTCAGCTACGACACCTGCCAAGGTACCAGCAAATTTACGGCAGTAAGGGCAAGTTTTACGACCAATAAAGAAGGTTGCAGTTTCTTTTTTATCAAGAGCTTCTTGCGCACGCGCAACTGTAGTGACTTCAAGGTCTTTGATATTATCTAAAAATTGTTCCATGAGATTACCTCGCTTTCATTGATAAGTCTAGTATGCCATAAAGTTTCTAAAATTGCTTAGATTTGATACGAAAAAAAGATGAGATTGGTTATTCTCATCTTTTATAGGTCTTTATTTTACAAAAGCATTGATTTCTGCTTCAATATTAGCAATCTTAGCTTGTGATTCTTCGTTGGTTTCACCTACAACTGCAATGTAGAACTTGATTTTTGGTTCTGTACCTGAAGGGCGAACAGCAATCCATGAACCGTCAGCAAGTGCGTATTTCAAAACATCACTTGGAGGAGTTGTTAAGTTTGTAACAGTTCCGTCAGCAGCAGTAGCAGTTTGAGCCTTGAAGTCTTCTACGACAGTGATAGCTGTTGTGTTCCATTCTTTTGGAGCATTGTTACGGAATTTAGCCATAATCGCTTTGATTTGTTCAGCACCATCGACACCTGAAAGGGTAACAGAGATAGTTTTTTCTGCGTAGTAGCCGTATTCTTTGTAGATTTCTTCGATACCGTCAGCAAGTGTCAAACCACGAGAACGGTAGTAGGCAGCAAGTTCAGCAACGACAAGAACGGCTTGAATAGCGTCTTTATCACGTACGAAAGGTTTAATCAAGTAACCGAAGCTTTCTTCAAATCCCATCATGTATGTGTGATTGTGTTTTTCTTCGAATTCTTGGATTTTTTCAGCGATAAATTTGAAACCTGTCAAAACGTTGAACATGGTTGCGCCGTAGCTTTCAGCAATCTTCGTTACCAAGTCAGTTGATACGATAGATTTGCAGAGGGCTGCGTTTTCTGGAAGAGTTCCAGCGTTTTTGTGGGCTTCCAAGATGTATTTAGCCATGATAGCACCGATTTGGTTACCTGAAAGGTTGAGGTAGCTACCATCTTTTTGAAGAACTTCAACACCAACACGGTCAGCGTCTGGGTCAGTTGCCACAAGAACATCTGCACCAACTTGACGACCAAGTTCTTCAGCAAGGGCAAAGGCTGCTTGGCTTTCTGGGTTTGGAGATTTTACAGTTGAGAAGTCAGGATCGGCAGTTGCTTGCGCTTCAACGACTTGAACAGAGTCAAATCCTGCTTGGGCAAGAGCGCGACGAGCCAACATTTCACCAGTACCATGAAGTGGTGTATAGACAATCTTCATGTCTTTACCGAATTCTTCAATCAAGGCTGGGTTGATGTTTACGTCCTTAACTTCTTTGAGGTATTCAACATCGACAGCTTCGCCGATAACTTCAATCAAGCCAGAAGCTTTTTCAGCTTCCACATCAGCAACTTCTACAGCAAATGGATTTTCGATTGCACGGATATATGTAGTCAAAGCGTCTGCGTCGTGTGGAGGCATTTGTCCACCGTCTTCACCGTAAACCTTGTATCCGTTAAATGGTGCAGGGTTATGACTGGCTGTGACCATGATACCCGCAAAACAGTTGAGGTGACGAACTGCAAATGATAGTTCTGGAGTTGGACGAAGGCTTTCAAATACGTAAGATTTGATGCCGTGTTTAGCAAGAACTGCCGCAGATTCAAAGGCAAACTCAGGTGAAAAGTGACGGCTATCGTAGGCAATTGCCACACCACGTTCTTTTTCATTTCCACCTTTTGACTCGATCAAACGAGCCAATCCTTCAGTAGCTTGACGCACAACGTAGATGTTGATGCGGTTTGTACCAGCACCAATCAAGCCACGCATACCTGCAGTACCAAATTCAAGATTTGTATAGAAGGCATCTTCCTTAGTTTTTTCGTCCATATTTTCCAAATCTTGACGAAGGTAATCAGGAAGCTCCGCAAAATCAACCCATTTCTGGTAATTTTCTTGGTAAGACATTGAAATTCTCCTTTTTGTAAATTGTTTTAACCGTTCACATTATAGCACTTTTTAGCGTTTTAGTAAAACGGTAGCATAATTTTCAGAAAAGTAGTGACATATGCCTGTTTATCAAGTCTTGAATGCCTTAGGGAAACATGCTATACTACTCTTATGATTATTTTACAAGCTAATAAAATTGAACGTTCTTTTGCAGGAGAGGTTCTTTTTGATAATATAAACCTGCAGGTTGATGAACGAGATCGGATTGCCCTTGTTGGGAAAAATGGTGCAGGTAAGTCTACTCTTTTGAAGATTTTGGTTGGAGAAGAGGAGCCAACTAGTGGAGAAATCAATAAGAAAAAAGATATTTCTCTGTCTTACCTAGCCCAAGATAGCCGTTTTGAGTCTGAAAATACCATCTACGATGAAATGCTTCATGTCTTTGATGACTTACGTCGGACGGAGAAACAACTGCGTCAGATGGAGTTAGAGATGGGTGAAAAGTCTGGTGAGGATTTGAATAAACTGATGTCAGATTATGATCGTTTATCTGAAAATTTTCGCCAAGCAGGTGGCTTTACTTATGAAGCTGATATTCGAGCGATTTTGAATGGATTCAAGTTTGACGAGTCTATGTGGCAGATGAAAATTGCTGAGCTTTCGGGTGGTCAAAATACTCGTTTGGCACTTGCTAAAATGCTCCTTGAAAAGCCCAATCTCTTGGTCTTGGACGAGCCAACTAACCACTTAGATATTGAAACTATAGCCTGGCTAGAGAATTACTTAGTAAATTATAGCGGTGCCCTTATTATTGTCAGCCACGACCGTTATTTCTTGGATAAGGTTGCGACAATTACGCTAGATTTGACCAAGCATTCTTTGGATCGTTATGTTGGGAATTACTCTCGTTTTGTTGAGTTGAAAGAGCAGAAGCTAGCTACTGAAGCAAAAAACTATGAAAAGCAGCAGAAGGAGATCGCTGCTCTGGAAGACTTTGTCAACCGCAATCTAGTCCGAGCTTCAACGACTAAACGTGCCCAATCCCGTCGTAAACAACTGGAAAAAATGGAGCGTTTAGACAAGCCTGAAGTTGGCAAGAAATCAGCCAATATGACCTTCCAGTCTGAAAAAACGTCGGGTAATGTTGTATTGACTGTTGAAAATGTGGCTATTGGCTATGATGGGGAAATATTGTCAGAGCCTATTAACCTAGACCTCCGTAAAATGAATGCTGTCGCTATCGTTGGTCCAAATGGTATTGGGAAATCAACCTTTATCAAATCAATCGTGGACCAGATTCCTTTTATTAAGGGAGAAAAACGCTTTGGCGCCAATGTTGAGGTGGGTTACTATGACCAGACCCAAAGCAAGTTGACACCAAGTAATACTGTACTTGATGAACTCTGGAATGATTTTAAACTGACACCAGAAGTTGAAATCCGCAATCGTCTTGGTGCCTTCCTTTTCTCAGGAGATGATGTTAAAAAATCAGTTGGCATGCTGTCAGGTGGCGAGAAAGCTCGTTTGCTTTTGGCTAAACTGTCTATGGAAAACAACAACTTCTTGATTCTGGATGAGCCGACCAACCACTTGGATATTGATAGCAAGGAAGTGTTGGAAAATGCCTTGATTGACTTTGATGGAACCTTACTTTTTGTCAGCCACGACCGTTACTTTATCAATCGTGTGGCAACTCATGTTCTAGAATTGTCTGAGAATGGATCAACTCTCTACCTTGGAGATTACGACTACTATGTTGAGAAGAAAGCAGAAGTAGAAATGATTCAAACTGAGGAAGCTTCAACCAGCAATCAAGCAAAAGAAGCAAGTCCAGTTAATGACTACCAAGCTCAGAAAGAAAGTCAAAAAGAAGTTCGTAAGCTCATGCGACAAATTGAAAGTCTAGAAACTGAAATCGAAGAGTTAGAAAGTCAAAGCCAAGCTATTTCTGAGCAAATGTTGGAAACCAACGATGCAGGTAAACTCATGGAATTGCAGGCTGAACTGGACAAAATCAGCCACCGTCAGGAAGAAGCCATGCTTGAGTGGGAAGAATTATCAGAGCAGGTGTAAAGATGGAACATCTTGGAAAAGTATTTCGTGAATTTCGGACAAGTGGAAATTATTCTTTAAAAGAGGCGGCAGGAGAGTCTTGCTCTACCTCTCAATTATCTCGTTTTGAGCTTGGGGAGTCTGACCTAGCAGTCTCACGTTTCTGTGAGCTTTTGGATAACATTCATGTAACAATCGAAAATTTCATGGATAAGGCAAGGAATTTTCATAATCATGAACATGTTGCCATGATGGGACAAATTGTGCCTCTTTACTATTCAAATGATATTGCAGGTTTTCAAAAGCTTCAAAGAGAACAACTTGAAAAGGCTAAGAGTTCGACGACTCCCCTTTATTTTGAGCTGAACTGGATTTTGTTGCAAGGTCTGATTTGTCAAAGAGATGAGAGTTATGATATGAAGCAGGATGATTTGGATAAGGTAGCAGATTATCTCTTCAAAACAGAAGAATGGACCATGTATGAGTTGATTCTGTTTGGTAACCTCTATAGTTTCTACGATGTAGACTATGTCACTCGGATTGGTAGAGAAGTTATGGAGAGGGAAGAATTTTACCAAGAGATTGGTCGTCATAAGAGATTAGTGTTGATTTTGGCCCTCAATTGTTACCAGCATTGTTTAGAGCATTCTTCTTTTGATAATGCTAGCTATTTTGAAGCTTATACAGAGAAGATTATTGGCAAAAACATTAGTCTGTATGAACGAAATATTTTACATTACCTAAAAGGCTTTGCCTTGTACCAAAAGGGACAGTGTACAGAAGGTTGTAGTCAGATGCAAGAGGCCATGCATATTTTTGATGTGCTAGGTCTCCCAGAGCAAGTAGCCTATTATCAAGAACACTACGAAAAATTTGTCAAAGATTAATTTTCCCAAATAAGGGAAAAAATAAAAAGCTCCTTTCGGTTTTGATACAATAGTTTCAAAATTTGAGAGGAGTTTTTATATGAATCGCTATGCAGTACAGTTGATTAGCCGTGGAGCTGTTAACAAGATAGGGAATATGCTCTATGATTATGGAAATAGTGTCTGGTTGGCTTCCATGGGAACTATCGGACAGACAGTTTTAGGGATTTATCAGATTTCTGAGCTCGTCACATCCATTCTGATCAATCCCTTTGGTGGAGTTATTTCAGACCGTTTTTCTCGCCGCAAGATTTTAATGACGACAGACCTTATTTGTGGAATTCTTTGTCTGGCTATTTCGTTCATAAGGAATGACAGCTGGATGATTGGGGCTTTGATTGTTGCTAATATTGTTCAGGCTATTGCTTTTGCCTTTTCTAGACCTGCAAATAAGGCCATTATCACAGAATTGGTAGAGAAGGATGAACTGGTCCTCTATAATTCTCGTTTGGAGTTGGTCTTGCAGGTTGTCAGTGTGAGTTCCCCTGTGCTTTCTTTTCTGGTCTTACAATTCTCAAGTCTTCGCATTACCTTGGTATTAGATGCTCTTAGTTTTTTTCTCGCTTTTGGCTTGGTAGCCTTGCTTCCAAAGAAAGGAGAGAAGGCTTTGGATGAGAAGAAACTTACATTCAAAGTAATTTTTTCTGATATCAAGGAGGGAGTTCACTATATTGTGAAGCAAAAAGAAATCTTCTTTTTGTTAGTCATGGCTTCAAGTGTCAATTTTTTCTTCGCAGCCTTTAATTATCTCCTTCCCTTTTCAAATCAGCTCTATGGGGTTCAAGGTGCCTATGCCACTATTTTAACAATGGGTGCTATCGGATCTATTGTTGGGGCGTTGTTAGCAAGTAAAATTAAAGCTAGTATGGAAATGCTTTTATTTTTGTTGGCTCTGACTGGACTTGGAGTGATGATAATGGGATTCACTCTCCCATCCTATCTTGCTTTTTCAGGGAATTTCATTTGTGAACTATTTATGACGATGTTCAATATTCACTTTTTTACTCAAGTACAAACCAAGGTTGAAGGTGAATATCTGGGAAGAGTTCTTAGTTCGATTTATACCCTAGCTATACTTTTTATGCCAATCGCAACAGGTTTAATGACCTTGCTTCCAAGTGTCCATCTTTATTCTTTCTTGATAATAGGACTAGGAGTTGTCATCTTATCCTTCTTAGCTCTAGGCTATGTACGAACTCATTTTAAAGAAGAGATATAAGTCTGCTTGGACTTCAAAAAATAATTCCAATCTAAGTTTTTTTCCGCCCTTCTCGTTTGTGAGGAGGGCTTAGTTTATGGTAAAATGGTTTTATGAATAAAAGAATGAATGAGTTAGTCGCCTTGCTCAATCGCTATGCGACTGAGTACTATACCAGCGACAATCCGTCAGTTTCAGACAGTGAGTATGATCGCCTTTACCGTGAGTTAGTTGAGTTGGAGGCTGCCTATCCAGATCAAGTATTAGCAGACAGTCCGACCCATCGTGTTGGTGGCAAGGTTTTAGATGGTTTTGAAAAATACAGTCATCAGTATCCTCTTTATAGTTTGCAGGATGCTTTTTCACGTGAGGAGCTTGAAGCTTTTGATGTGCGTGTTCGTAAGGAAGTGGCCCATCCAACCTATATTTGTGAGCTGAAAATTGATGGCTTATCTATCTCGCTGACTTATGAAAAGGGGATTTTAGTTGCCGGTGCAACGCGTGGAGATGGTTCTATTGGTGAAAATATCACAGAAAACCTCAAGCGTGTTAAGGACATTCCTTTGACTTTACCAGAAGAACTAGATATCACAGTTCGTGGGGAATGTTACATGCCACGCTCTTCTTTTGATCAGGTTAACCAAACTCGCCAAGAAAATGGAGAGCCTGAATTTGCCAATCCTCGTAATGCGGCAGCAGGAACTCTGCGTCAGCTGGATACAGCAGTAGTTGCCAAGCGTAATCTTGCTACTTTCCTCTATCAAGAAGCCAGCCCTTCAACTCGTGACAGCCAAGAAAAGGTTTTGAAGCATCTTGAACAACTTGGTTTTGTAGTCAATCCTAAGCGAGTTCTAGCTGAAAGCATGGATGAAATCTGGAATTTTATCCAAAAAGTAGGACAGGAGCGAGACAATCTGCCTTATGATATCGATGGGGTTGTGATTAAGGTCAATGACCTTGCAGGCCAAGAAGAACTTGGCTTTACCGTTAAGGCTCCCAAGTGGGCAGTAGCCTATAAATTCCCTGCTGAGGAAAAAGAAGCCCAACTCTTATCCGTTGACTGGACAGTTGGCCGTACGGGCGTTGTGACTCCAACTGCCAATCTGACTCCTGTTCAGATTGCTGGTACAACTGTTAGCCGTGCGACTTTGCACAATGTAGATTATATTGCTGAAAAAGATATTCGCAAAGACGACACGGTTATCGTATATAAGGCTGGTGACATCATCCCTGCAGTTTTACGTGTGGTAGAGTCCAAACGGATTTCTGAAGAGAAACTAGATATCCCTACAAACTGTCCAAGTTGTAATTCTGACTTATTGCATTTTGAAGATGAGGTGGCCCTGCGTTGTATCAATCCACGTTGCCCTGCCCAAATTATGGAAGGCTTGATTCACTTTGCTTCTCGTGATGCTATGAATATTACAGGCCTTGGTCCATCAGTAGTGGAGAAACTCTTTTCTGCTAATCTGGTTAAGGATGTGGCGGATATTTACCGATTACAAGAAGAGGATTTCCTCCTTTTAGAGGGGGTCAAGGAAAAGTCTGCTGGTAAACTTTATCAGGCTATCCAAGCATCAAAGGAAAATTCTGCCGAGAAGCTCTTATTTGGACTAGGGATTCGCCATGTAGGCAGTAAAGCCAGTCAGCTCTTACTTCAACATTTTCATTCAATCGAAAATCTGGCTCAGGCAGATCCAGAGGAAGTGGCTAGTATTGAGAGTTTGGGTGGTGTGATTGCCAAGAGTCTCCAGACTTATTTTGCGACAGAAGGCTCTGAAATTCTCCTCAGAGAATTGAAAGAAGCTGGGGTCAATCTGGATTATAAAGGTCAGACAGTAGTAGCGGATGCAGCCTTGTCAGGTTTAACAGTTGTATTGACTGGCAAATTGGAACGGATCAAGCGCTCAGAAGCTAAAAGCAAACTAGAAAGTCTGGGTGCCAAGGTAACAGGCAGTGTTTCTAAAAAGACCAATCTCGTCGTGGCAGGAGCAGATGCTGGAAGTAAACTGCAAAAAGCACAAGAACTTGGTATTGAGGTTCGAGATGAAGCTTGGCTAGAAAGTTTGTAATAATCGTTTTAAATCAGAGTTTATACAGTATAACTAGTTTGTTAATCGGGACAAAATCGGTCAAGAATTTATTAGTAAAATAGAAACAAATCAAGAAGTAAAGAGGAAAAATAAAAAATGTTTAACTACCCTATGCGCATTCATTACCATCGTAAGAATGGAGAATACGACACTTGCTCTTTTGTAAAAAGTCAGGATCAACGAATTGATTTGCTGACCTATAAAGAAGATTATTTTGGTGCCTTATTTAGTTTTGAACACCCAAGTTCTCATGCCTTAGAAAGCTTGAATTTTGTGGTTCATACAGGTCAAACCAGTAAAGAATATGCTATCCGTTTTAATCACTATCCTCTTTTAACAGAAGTCTGGATTTTGGAAGGGGATGACAGGGTTTATTATTCTGAAAATCCTGCTATTGCAAGTCCTTTCTATAAGAATCAAAATCCTTTTGCCTTTGACAAGGCCATTAATAGTGCTAGTTTTGACCATCATTGGGGTTACCAAGGTGAATTGGGGTGCCGTGTAGAGGATAATCAAGCTCATTTTGCTCTTTGGGCTCCGACAGCGACAGAAGTGCAGGTTGTTGTTTATGAATCAGTTGCTAATGATGCACCTGTTTGGAAGACTTTTGAGATGGAGAGAGGCAATAGCTACTCTTATAATCATAAAGACAATACAATTGGTGTCTGGAGTTTGGATGTTGAGGAAGATTTGACTGGTAAGGCTTATCAGTATCAAGTTCAATTCCCTCATCACCAAACAGTGACACGCGATCCTTATACCATTGCAACCAGTCCTGATGGCAAACGTTCAGCTATCCTGAGCCATGAAGAAAAGCAAGTTGCAAACTTCGAGGTTAAGCACGGTTCTGAGGCTACTTGGCGCTTGGCAAATCCATGTAAGGCAGTTATTTGTGAAATGCACATTCGTGATTTGACCAAATCTCCGACCTCAGGTGTGGATGAACATCTTCGAGGAACTTTCTTGGGTGCTGCTCAGACTGGAACGGTTAACCAGTACGGCCAAGCAACTGCTTTTGATTACATCAAGAAGATAGGCTACAATTATGTTCAGTTGCAACCAATTGCAGACCGTCACAAAGAATATGATGCGGATGGAAATGTAACCTACAACTGGGGTTATGATCCACAAAACTATAACGCACCAGAAACGAGCCTTTCAACCAATCCAGAGGATCCAGCTCAGGTTATTCGTGATTTGAAGACCATGGTTCAAGCTTATCACGATGCGGGTATTGGTGTCATTATGGATGTAGTCTATAACCATACTTTTTCAGTTGTTGATGCACCTTTCCAAACAACTGTCCCTGATTACTATTATCGTATGAATCCAGATGGTACCTTCCAGAATGGAACGGGTGTTGGAAATGAAACAGCCAGCGAACACGAAATGTTCCGCAAGTATATGATTGATTCTCTTCTATACTGGGTGCAGGAATACAATATTGACGGCTTCCGTTTTGACTTGATGGGTATTCATGATGTTAAGACCATGCAGATGATTCGTCAGAGTTTGGATGAAATCGACCCTAACATTATCCTTTATGGAGAAGGATGGGATATGGGAACAGGTCTTGCACCTTATGATAAGGCTAAGAAAGACAATGCCTACCAGATGCCCAATATCGGTTTCTTTAATGACAATCAGCGTGATGCTGTAAAAGGTGGAGAAGTTTATGGTGCTATCAAGTCAGGTTTTGTTAGTGGTGCTGCTACAGAGCCAATTCTAGCCAAAGCGATCCTAGGTAGTCGTGAATTAGGAACCTATACACATCCAAATCAGGTGCTTAACTATGTAGAGGCCCATGATAATTACAATCTTCACGATTTGTTGGCAACCCTTCATCCAGACCAAAGTTCAGAACAAATCATGCGCAAGGTTGAGACAGCCACAGCTATGAACCTACTCATGCAAGGGATGGCCTTTATGGAAATCGGTCAAGAATTTGGTCGTACTAAACTAGTTGCCACTGGTGAAAATGGCGAGTTAACCCATGACGATAGAGAGCGTGCTATGAATAGTTATAATGCACCTGACAGTGTGAATCAAGTCAACTGGGACTTAATTAATGAGCGTCAAGACAGTATTGAGTTTATTCGTCAAATTATCAGATTGAAGACAGGAACCGGTGCCTTTTCTTACCCAACTTATGATGAGATTTACCATCATGTTTTTGTTCATTCAGCCAACGAACATAGTGGTTGGATTGCCTATGAGATTCAAGGGGAAGAACACCTATTGGTGGTCTTTAATGCTAAAGGGCAAGACTTCCAGTTTGAAAATGCTGGAAATCTAGAACTATTGGTGACCAATAGCCATTTAAGTGATAAAGACATGGTTGGTGGCGTCAGCGCCAGCGTCTTTAAAGTTTTGTAGAATAGATTTACAATTTTATTTTTTGTATGATTATATCAGAATATTTTTAAAAAATTAAAGGCTTTTCTATGGGTAGTGATGTTTTTTTTGATTATTTTTTGAAATCACTTAGGTTTCATCTTGGTGATAGGTGTAAGGATATTGGATTTATAGAGTTTGTTAAAGATGAAAATAATAGTTTTATTATTATAAAGGATTATATTTTAGAATCATTAGTGGTGTTGTCAAATATTTTGAGTAAGGAGAGGATTGTGTTTTCTTGTGGGATTATTCATAGTAAGGGGCGAGTTACTGGAGTAGAAGTATGTATGAATGTATTAGAGTTAGAAGGATTAAATAATTTGTATAAGATGTAGTTTTGAAGAATATTAAAAAACATAATGGCAACTGTCTATGTAGGATATGTGCAGTTTATAGTATCAGTGTTTCCTAACGAAGTAAAGTATAGTGCGTTATACTTTACTTGGAAGAGGTGCCGAAAATATGCTAAACTACTATAAAAACAATAAAATCAGGAGATTCGTTTCCTGATTTATTTTTTTACTTAAAATTATATTTTCGTTAGCTAAATAACGAACTTTATGATAGTATTATAAAAAACAATTCGTTTTCAAAGCGTTTCTGAAAATTTCCTGATTTACAAGTGAACACATCAGTGAATTTGTTGAAGACTTTCAAAAGATTTTTTTGCAAATTCCGTAATTTACTTGAATCTTCCCTAAAAAGGTAGTATAATAAATCTATAGAAAACGCTTACAGAAATAGGAGGGTGTATGGATAAGAATAATGCTTTAAAAACCTTTATGACAGGTGAAAATTTTCACCTCCAGCACTATCTGGGAGCTCATAGGGAAGAAAAAAATGGAGAGTATGGCTATACATTTCGTGTGTGGGCGCCTAATGCTCAGGCTGTTCACTTGGTAGGGGATTTCACCAATTGGGTTGAAAATCAAATTCTGATGGAACGGAATGAATTTGGAGTCTGGGAAGTCTTTACCAGTCTTGCTCAAGAAGGCCAAATTTATAAGTATCATATCACACGTGTAAATGGCCATCAGCTTATGAAGATTGACCCTTTGGCTGTACGGTATGAGGCACGACCTGGTACTGGGGCTATTTTAACAGAAGTTCCAGAGAAAAAATGGAAAGATGGACTTTGGCTAGCCCGTAGAAAGCGCTTGAGCTTTGAAGAGCGTCCTGTCAATATTTACGAGGCTCATGCTGGCTCTTGGAAGAGAAATCCTGATGGTAGCCCTTTTAGTTTTGCTCAATTGAAAGATGAACTCATTCCTTACTTGGTTGAGATGAACTACACTCACATTGAGTTTATGCCCTTGATGTCTCACCCTCTCGGTTTGAGTTGGGGTTATCAGCTTATGGGTTACTTTGCTTTAGAGCATGCCTATGGTCGCCCTGAAGAGTTTCAAGATTTTGTTGAGGAATGTCATTTAAACAATATTGGGGTTATTGTGGACTGGGTACCTGGTCACTTTACTATTAATGATGATGCCTTGGCCTATTATGATGGCACACCGACTTTTGAATATCAAGACCATAATAAGGCCCATAACTACGGTTGGGGAGCACTCAATTTTGACCTTGGAAAGAATGAAGTCCAGTCCTTCTTGATTTCTAGCATTAAGCATTGGATTGATTTTTATCATTTAGATGGTATTCGCGTGGATGCAGTGAGCAATATGCTCTATCTTGATTATGATAATGCTCCATGGACACCAAATAAAGACGGAGGCAATCTCAACTACGAAGGCTATTATTTCTTAAAACGTTTGAATGATGTCATTAAACAAGCTCATCCAGACGTGATGATGATAGCTGAGGAAAGTTCATCAGCTACTCAGATTACTGACACCAAGGATTCAGATGGTCTAGGCTTTGACTACAAATGGAATATGGGTTGGATGAATGATATCCTCCGATTCTACGAAGAAGATCCGATTTACCGTAAATATGACTTTAATCTGGTGACTTTCAGCTTTATGTATGTCTTCAAGGAAAACTATCTCCTACCATTCTCGCACGATGAAGTGGTTCATGGCAAGAAGAGTATGATGCACAAGATGTGGGGAGATCGCTACAATCAATTCGCAGGTTTGCGCAATCTCTACACTTACCAAATTTGTCACCCAGGTAAAAAATTGCTCTTCATGGGTAGTGAATATGGGCAATTCCTAGAATGGAAATCTGAAGAGCAGTTGGAATGGTCTAACCTAGAAGATCCAATGAATGCTAAGATGAAGTATTTCACTTCTCAGCTAAATCAGTTTTACAAAGACCACCGCTGTCTGTGGGAAATTGATACCAGCTATGATGGTATTGAAATCATCGATGCGGATAATAGAGACCAGAGTGTTCTTTCCTTCATCCGTAAGGGTAAGAAGGATGATATGTTAGTCTGTATCTTTAATATGGCACCTGTTGAACGAAAAGATTTTACAATCGGGCTTCCTGTTGCAGGGATTTACGAAGAAGTCTGGAATACTGAGTTAGAAGAGTGGGGAGGCGTTTGGAAAGAACATAATCAAACTGTGCAAACGCAAGAAGGACTATGGAAAGATTATGAGCAGACCTTGACCTTTACCCTACCGGCTATGGGAGCAAGTGTTTGGAAAATCAAACGCCGCTTGAAACCTACTAAAACCGTCACAAGTAAAAACCAAAAAGGAGTAGAAAATGAAGAATGAAATGTTAGCTTTGATTCTTGCTGGTGGGCAAGGAACTCGTCTCGGTAAACTCACTCAAAGCATTGCAAAACCAGCTGTGCAATTTGGTGGGCGCTACCGTATCATTGACTTTGCTCTTTCAAACTGTGCCAACTCAGGCATCAACAATGTTGGAGTCATTACACAGTACCAACCACTTGCTCTCAACAATCATATCGGGAATGGTTCAAGCTGGGGACTAGATGGTATCAATTCTGGTGTCTCTATTCTTCAACCTTATTCTGCAAGTGAAGGAAATCGTTGGTTCGAAGGGACTAGTCACGCTATTTACCAAAATATCGATTATATCGACAGTGTCAATCCTGAGTATGTTTTGATTCTATCTGGGGACCATATCTATAAAATGGACTATGATGATATGCTCCAGTCTCACAAGGATAATAATGCCAGTTTGACAGTAGCAGTTCTTGATGTTCCTCTTAAGGAAGCTAGCCGTTTTGGTATCATGAATACAGATGCAAACAATCGTATTGTTGAATTTGAAGAAAAACCAGCTCAACCTAAATCTACCAAAGCTTCTATGGGAATTTACATTTTTGATTGGCAACGTCTACGCAATATGCTCGTTGCTGCTGAAAAGAGCAATGTCGATATGTCAGACTTTGGTAAAAATGTCATTCCAAATTACCTTGAGTCAGGTGAAAGTGTTTATGCCTACGAATTTAATGGTTACTGGAAAGATGTTGGTACGATTGAGTCTCTTTGGGAAGCTAACATGGAATATATTTCACCAGAAAATGCCTTGGATAGCCGTAACCGTCAATGGAAGATTTACTCAAGAAACTTAATTTCACCACCAAACTTCCTTGGGGCAAATGCTCATGTGGAAGATTCCTTGGTTGTCGATGGCTGTTTCGTAGATGGAACTGTTAAACATTCTATCCTCTCAACAGGTGCGCAAGTTCGCGAAGGGGCAGAAGTAGTAGATTCAGTTATCATGAGTGGTGCAATTGTCGGTCAGGGAGCTAAAATCAAACGTGCCATTATTGGTGAAGGTGCAGTTATTTCTGATGGTGTCGAAATTGATGGAACAGAAGAAGTACAAGTTGTAGGATATGATGAAGTAGTGGGGGTAGCAACAGATGAAGATTGATAAATATTCTGCCATTTTAGGAAACACAGTTGGTTTTCATGATATGTCAACATTGACCGACCACCGTCCAGTAGCTAGTTTGCCATTTGGTGGTAAATATCGTTTGATCGACTTCCCGCTCTCAAGTCTTGCTAATGCTGGTGTGCGTAGTATTTTCGGTATTTTCCAACAAGACAATATCAGTTCAGTCTTTGACCATATCCGTTCAGGGCGTGAGTGGGGCTTGTCAACTCTTCTTAGCCACTACTATCTAGGTATTTACAATACCCGTGTGGAAAGTAGTACAGTTGGAAAAGAGTACTACCAACAGCTTCTTACTTATTTGAAACGTTCTGGTTCAAACCAAACAGTTTCACTCAACTGTGATGTTTTGATTAATATTGATTTGAACCAAGTTTTCCACCTTCATAACACAACGAAGGGGCCTATTACAGTTGTTTATAAGAAACTTCCTAAGAAAGATATTTCAGAAGTGAACGCAATCTTGGAAGTAGATGAAACAGACCATGTTCGTTCTCATAAACTCTTTGATAGCAAGTCAACAGATGAAGTTTACAATATGTCCACAGATATCTTTGTCGTTGATACACCTTGGTTGATTGAACGCTTAGAAGAAGAAGCTAAGAAAGAACATCCAGAGAAATTGCGCTATGTTTTACGGGATTTGGCGGCCAAAGAAGGGGCTTTTGCCTACGAGTACACAGGCTACCTTGCAAATATTCACTCTGTAGAGTCTTATTATCAAGCTAATAAAGATATGCTTGAATCTCAAAAATTCTACTCTCTCTTCTCACCAAATCAAAAGATTTATACAAAGGTCAAAAATGAAGAGCCAACTTACTATGCCAATACATCTAAGGTAAGCACTTCTCAGTTTGCCTCTGGTAGTATTATTGAAGGTCAAGTGGCTAATTCTGTTTTATCACGTAATATTCATGTCCATAAGGATAGCTTGGTTAAAGATAGCATCTTATTCCCTCGTGTTGTTATTGGAGAAGGTGCTCAGGTAGAATATGCTATCTTGGACAAGGGTGTTGAAGTTGCGGATGGAGTTGTGATCCGTGGAACTGCAGAACATCCAGTCGTCGTTAAGAAAGGTGCTAAAGTAACAGAGGATATTCATTCATGAAAATTTTATTTGTAGCAGCTGAGGGTGCACCCTTTTCAAAAACAGGTGGTTTGGGAGACGTCATTGGCGCTCTTCCTAAATCACTGGTAAAAGCGGGACATGAAGTTGCAGTAATTTTACCCTACTATGACATGGTAGAGGCTAAATTTGGAAATCAGATTGAAGATGTTCTTCATTTTGAGGTTAGTGTTGGTTGGCGCAGACAGTACTGTGGGATTAAGAAAACAGTCTTAAATGGTGTCACTTTCTACTTTATCGATAATCAATATTATTTCTTCCGTGGGCATGTTTACGGTGATTTTGATGACGGAGAACGCTTCGCCTTTTTCCAACTGGCTGCCATTGAGGCTATGGAAAGGATTGACTTTATTCCTGATCTTCTCCATGTTCATGACTACCATACAGCTATGATTCCTTTCTTGTTGAAGGAAAAATACCGTTGGATTCAAGCCTATCAAGGTATTAAAACTGTTTTAACCATTCACAATTTGGAATTCCAAGGACAATTTTCAGAAGGAATGTTATGGGATTTGTTTGGAGTGGGCTTTGAACGTTATGCGGATGGTACCCTTCGCTGGAACAACTGTCTGAACTGGATGAAGGCAGGTATTCTCTATGCGGATCGTGTTTCAACTGTTTCGCCTAGCTATGCTCATGAAATTATGACTAGTCAATTTGGATGTAACTTGGATCAGATTCTTCGAATGGAGTCTGGTAAGGTATCTGGTATCGTAAATGGGATTGATGCTGACCTGTATAATCCTCAGACGGATGCCCTTTTAGATTATCATTTTAATCAGGAAGATTTGTCCGGAAAAGCACAAAATAAGGCGAAATTACAAGAGAGAGTTGGCTTGCCAGTTAGATCTGACGTTCCTCTGGTGGGAATTGTTTCTCGTTTGACACGTCAAAAAGGTTTTGATGTGGTGGTCGAAAGTCTTCACCATATTTTGCAAAATGATGTTCAGATTGTTCTTTTGGGAACTGGAGATCCAGCCTTTGAAGGAGCTTTCTCATGGTTTGCTCAGATTTACCCAGACAAGCTATCAGCAAATATCACTTTTGATGTCAAACTAGCTCAAGAAATCTACGCTGCTTGTGACCTCTTCCTCATGCCGAGTCGTTTTGAACCGTGTGGATTGTCTCAGATGATGGCGATGCGTTACGGAACCTTGCCATTGGTCCATGAAGTTGGTGGCTTGCGAGATACCGTTAAATCCTTCAATCCAATCGAAGGAAGCGGTACCGGCTTTAGCTTTGACAATCTATCTCCTTACTGGTTGAATTGGACTTTCCAAACAGCATTGGACTTGTATAGAAACCATCCTGATGTTTGGAGAAATCTACAAAAACAAGCTATGGAGTGTGATTTCTCATGGGATACAGCCTGCAAGTCATACCTTGACTTGTACCATAGTTTAGTTAATTAATAGATAAAATCGTATGATGATTTCATACGATTTTTGGGCTATTTAGAGAGGAGGAGTGATGTCTCAAGTAAAAGGTTTGTGTGTTATGGATGTTGATGGAACTTTAATCCTAGAAGAAGTAATTGATCTTTTGGGAAGAGAGGCAGGTTGTGAGGAGGAAATTTCGCAGATTACAAGTCGGGCAATGCGAGGAGAGTTGAATTTTGAAAGCAGTTTAAGAAAAAGAGTTTCCTTGTTAGAAGGTCTTCCTGTTTCGGTTTTTGATAAAGTCTTCAAGTCTATTCAACTAACGTCAAATGCCCAGGAATTCATTTCTATTCTCCAAAAGAATGGAATCCTAGTTGGTCTGGTGTCCGGTGGATTTATACCAATAGTTGATAGATTAGCAAAATCACTTGGAATTGCCCATTTCTCTGCCAACCAACTTGAAGTCAAAGATGGTCTTTTAACTGGAAAATTGATTGGACAAATTATAAGTCCTGAGGTCAAAAAAGAGACTCTGGAAAAATGGAGAGAGGAACTAAAACTTCCTCAAGAAAGAACTGTTGCAATCGGAGATGGGGCAAATGACCTATTAATGTTGAAATCAGCAGGACTGGGAATCGCCTTTTGTGGCAAAGAAGTACTCAAAAAAGAAATACCACATCATGTTGACAAGAGGGATTTTTTAGAAGTTCTTCCTTTGATTGACTGTTTAGAATGAGGGAAAATATGAAGATTGTAATTGCACCAGATTCGTTTAAGGAAAGCTTGTCCGCTCAACAAGTAGCTGAAGCAATAAAAAGAGGCTTCCAACAATCGATAGCAGATGTAGAATGTCTCCTCTGCCCTGTTGGTGATGGTGGCGAAGGTACAGTAGATTCCATTCGACATTCTCTTGACCTTGAAGAAAAATGGATCAAAGTGACAGGACCTTTTGGACAAAAAGAAGCCATGCGCTATTTTCAAAAAAGTCAACTGGCACTATTTGAAGTTGCTGATTTAGTTGGCCTTGGAAAAATTCCGCTAGAGAAACGAAATCCACTTCAAATCCAAACTTGTGGTATTGGAGAGTTGATTCGTCATCTCATTGTTAAAGGGATTAAAGATATCTATATCGGAGTTGGTGGTACGGCCAGTAATGACGGAGGACTTGGGATCGCTGCTGATTTAGGTTATCGATTTTATGATAGGGATGGAAATGTCTTGCCTGCATGCGGTCAATCCTTACTAAAATTAGCTTCTGTTTCAATAGAAAATCGCTATGAAATTCCAGAAGATGTTCGAATTCGTATTTTAGCAGATGTCGTGAGTCCCTTATGTGGATATCAAGGTGCGACCTACACTTTTGGAAAGCAAAAAGGTTTACATCCTACTATGTTTGCAGTCGTAGATCAGGCAATCCAAGATTTTTATGAAAAATTCTCACCTTCAACATTAGAAATTAAAGGAGCAGGGGCTGGTGGAGGCCTTGCTGGTGGTTTGTGTGCCTTTGCTCAGGCAAGTATCGTGTCTGGAATTGATACCTGCCTAGACTTGATTGACTTTGATAAGAAAGTTGCAGATGCTGACTTGGTTATTGTTGGAGAAGGAAGGCTAGATCGTCAAAGTTTAGTAGGTAAAGCGCCTATTGGTGTTGCAAAAAGAACCCCTGTCGGAGTTCCTGTCATTGCTATTTGTGGTAGTCTTGCTGAGGATTTACCTTCCCTACCATTTGAGAATATCCAAGCGGCTTTTTCAATTTTGGAGAAAAGTGAACCTTTAGAAGATAGTTTTAAAAATGCCAGTCTCTATTTGGAGCACACGGCTGCCAATATAGGGCATTTATTAAATATGCGCAAGATCTAGCCAAACCATTTCTTCCAGATGGATGTTTTGGCTGGTTCTTCCTTTTTAACTTCCCAAAGTTTTGCAAAAGCAAGTCGAAGGTCCTTTTCTTCTACTTGTACTGGTGCATTGCTATGGATAATCAGGCCAAAAGGAGAAGAAGTATGCTCTTCAGATACAATAGTAGCTTGACTATCAGTTTCTTTAGCTTCTTTTAAGTAGAAAACTTGCTTGTCAAATTCGATATTTGGTGAAATCTTCACAAATAGTGGTTCTGCTTTTTCCTGAAGGTTTTCTAAAATAGATAAAAAGCCTTTTTCTAACTGAGGGCTATTTGCTGTGTCAATATCTGCATATCCAAGAACTCTTTCCTCAAAAGTGCCAAGATAGCGTCTTTGCTCATCCGGATTTAATTTTGAGCCACCATGAGCTTTTTCAAGTAATTGTTTTGATAAATCTGTCATGAAAACAGTATATCATAAAAGTTAGAATAAAACAGATAAAAGAAAGCGATTACTTTATAAAGTTAAGGAAAATTTGCACAAAGATAACGTTTTTTCTTGAAAAAGGAGGGGTTTTAAGGTATTATAGAGGTGTAAAAAATTTAACTCATAAGGAGAGTAAAAAATGTCAATTATTACTGATGTTTACGCTCGCGAAGTCCTAGACTCACGCGGTAACCCAACACTTGAAGTAGAAGTTTATACTGAATCAGGTGCTTTCGGACGTGGTATGGTTCCATCAGGAGCTTCTACTGGTGAACACGAAGCAGTTGAACTTCGCGACGGTGACAAATCTCGTTACGGTGGTCTTGGTACACAAAAAGCTGTTGACAACGTAAACAACATCATTGCTGAAGCTATCATCGGCTACGATGTACGTGACCAACAAGCTATCGACCGTGCTATGATCGCTCTTGACGGTACTCCTAACAAAGGTAAATTGGGTGCTAACGCAATCCTTGGTGTGTCTATCGCTGTAGCTCGTGCTGCTGCTGACTACCTTGAAATCCCACTTTACAGCTACCTTGGTGGATTCAACACTAAAGTTCTTCCAACTCCAATGATGAACATCATCAACGGTGGTTCTCACTCTGACGCTCCAATTGCTTTCCAAGAGTTCATGATCGTACCTGCTGGTGCGCCATCATTCAAAGAAGCTCTTCGTTGGGGTGCTGAAATCTTCCACGCTCTTAAGAAAATCCTTAAATCTCGTGGTCTTGAAACAGCCGTAGGTGACGAAGGTGGATTCGCTCCTCGTTTTGAAGGAACTGAAGATGGAGTTGAAACTATCCTTGCTGCTATCGAAGCTGCTGGATATGTTCCAGGTAAAGACGTATTTATCGGATTTGACTGTGCTTCATCAGAATTCTACGATAAAGAACGTAAAGTTTACGACTACACTAAATTTGAAGGTGAAGGAGCAGCTGTACGTACTGCTGCAGAACAAATCGACTACCTTGAAGAATTGGTAAACAAATACCCAATCATCACTATCGAAGATGGTATGGATGAAAACGACTGGGACGGTTGGAAAGCTCTTACTGAACGTCTTGGTGGCAAAGTTCAATTGGTTGGTGACGACTTCTTCGTAACAAATACTTCTTACCTTGAAAAAGGTATTGCAGAAGGTGCTGCTAACTCAATCCTTATCAAAGTTAACCAAATCGGTACTCTTACTGAAACATTCGACGCTATCGAAATGGCGAAAGAAGCTGGTTACACTGCCGTTGTATCACACCGTTCAGGTGAAACTGAAGATTCAACAATCGCTGACATCGCAGTTGCAACTAACGCAGGACAAATCAAGACTGGTTCACTTTCACGTACAGACCGTATCGCTAAATACAACCAATTGCTTCGCATCGAAGACCAACTTGGTGAAGTAGCAGAATACCGTGGATTGAAATCATTCTACAACCTTAAAAAATAAAATAGTTCAGTGAACTATTTTATCCCGAACCATGAAATTCAAAAGTTCGGCCGTTGATTTAACAACGTTTCTAGCCCCTCGGATTTTATCCGAAGGGCTATTTTTGTATTTAGGGGGCAAAACTTTTCAAGACAGCTCATTTACCAATAAATCTGATTCAGCTAATATAATTGAAAATGATGGAAAAAAGGGTGAATTTATGATATACTTTAGTGTAGGACCTTTTTAGAAATTTTGAAAGAGTATTAAAAATTTAAAATGAGAAAAATTGTTATCAATGGTGGCTTGCCCCTGCAAGGTGAGATTACCATTAGTGGTGCAAAAAATAGTGTTGTAGCTTTGATTCCAGCTATTATCTTGGCAGATGATGTTGTGACTTTGGATTGTGTGCCAGATATTTCGGATGTGGCTAGTCTTGTCGAAATTATGGAATTGATGGGCGCTACCGTTAAGCGTTATGACGATGTGTTAGAGATTGATCCAAGAGGTGTTCAGAATATTCCAATGCCATATGGAAAAATCAATAGTCTTCGTGCATCTTATTATTTTTATGGAAGTCTTTTAGGTCGCTTTGGTGAAGCCACTGTTGGCTTACCTGGTGGATGTGATCTGGGACCTCGCCCTATTGACCTACATCTTAAGGCTTTTGAAGCTATGGGAGCTACTGTTAGCTACGAGGGTGATAACATGAAGTTATCTGCTAAAGATACAGGACTTCATGGTGCAAGTATTTACATGGATACGGTTAGTGTCGGTGCGACGATTAATACGATGATTGCTGGGGTTAAAGCAAATGGTCGTACTATTATTGAAAATGCAGCCCGAGAACCTGAGATTATTGATGTTGCCACTCTCTTAAATAATATGGGTGCTCATATCCGTGGTGCTGGAACCAATATTATCATTATTGATGGTGTTGACAGATTACACGGAACCCGTCATCAGGTGATTCCAGACCGTATTGAAGCAGGAACATATATTTCTTTAGCTGCTGCAGTCGGTAAGGGAATTCGTATTAATAATGTTCTTTATGAACACTTAGAAGGATTCATCGCTAAGTTGGAAGAAATGGGAGTGAGAATGACTGTATCGGAGGACAGTATTTTTGTCGAAGAACAGTCTAATTTGAAAGCAATCAATATTAAGACAGCTCCTTATCCTGGTTTTGCTACTGACTTGCAACAACCAATTACTCCTCTTCTATTAACAGCAGAGGGGCGTGGTACCATTATTGATACCATTTATGAAAAACGAGTAAACCATGTTTTTGAACTAGCAAAGATGGACGCAGATATTACGACTACAAACGACCATATTTTATATACTGGTGGACGTGTTTTGCGTGGTGCAAATGTAAAAGCTACTGACCTTAGAGCTGGGGCCGCACTTGTCATTGCTGGTTTAATGGCTGAAGGCAAAACTGAAATTACAAATATTGAGTTCATCTTACGTGGTTATTCAGATATTATTGAAAAATTACGTAATCTAGGAGCGGATATTACACTTGTTGAAGAATAAACCGTAGAGGTGTTTATGAATATTTGGACCAAATTAGCAATGTTTTCTTTTTTTGAAACGGATCGCTTGTATTTGCGTCCTTTCTTTTTTAGTGATAGTCAGGACTTCCATGAGATAGCTTCAAATCCAGAAAATTTACAATTCATTTTTCCAAGTCAAGCTAGTTTGGAAGAGAGTCAATATGCACTGGCCAATTATTTTATGAAGGTTCCTTTAGGTGTATGGGCTATTTGTGACAAGAAAACTGAAAAAATGATTGGTTCAATTAAGTTTGAAAAGCTAGATGAAATTAAAAAAGAAGCAGAACTTGGTTATTTTTTAAGAAGAGATTCATGGTCTCAAGGTTTTATGACAGAAGTTGTTAAAAAACTTTGTCAGCTTTCTTTTGAGGAATTTGGTTTAAAACAATTATCTATTATAACCCATCTCGAAAATGAAGCCAGTCAACGAGTTGCTCTTAAGGCTGGATTTCGCTTGATTCGTCAGTTTAAAGGAAGTGATCGCTATACGAGGAAAATGCGTGATTATCTTGAGTTTCGCTTTGTAAAGGGAGAAATTAATGAGTAAACACCAAGAAATTCTAAGTTATTTGGAAGAATTACCGGTTGGTAAAAGGGTCAGTGTTCGAAGCATTTCCAACCATCTAGGAGTAAGTGATGGAACGGCCTATCGGGCCATTAAAGAAGCTGAAAATCGTGGAATTGTAGAGACTCGCCCAAGAAGTGGTACTATCCGAGTCAAATCTCAGAAAGTTGCTATAGAGAGATTAACATTTGCTGAAATTGCAGAAGTGACTTCTTCTGAGGTTCTGGCTGGGCAAGAAGGTTTAGAGAGAGAATTTAGTAAGTTTTCAATTGGTGCCATGACTGAGCAAAATATCTTATCTTACCTTCATGATGGGGGACTTTTGATTGTCGGAGATCGGACTCGTATTCAATTGTTAGCATTGGAAAATGAAAATGCAGTCCTGGTTACAGGTGGATTTCAGGTTCATGATGATGTGCTTAAACTGGCCAATCAAAAAGGGATTCCTGTTCTGAGAAGCAAGAATGACACTTTTACCATTGCGACTATGATCAATAAAGCCCTGTCAAATGTACAAATCAAGACTGATATTCTGACAGTTGAGAAACTTTATCGCCCAAGTCATGAGTATGGTTTTCTGAGAGAAACCGACACAGTCAAAGATTATTTGGACTTGGTTCGTAAGAATCGTAGCAGTCGTTTTCCAGTTATCAATCAACATCAGGTTGTTGTTGGTGTTGTAACCATGAGAGACGCTGGTGATAAGTCACCAAGTACGACAATTGATAAGGTCATGTCTCGTAGTCTATTTTTGGTTGGATTATCGACAAATATTGCCAATGTGAGTCAACGGATGATTGCAGAAGACTTTGAAATGGTACCGGTTGTTCGAAATAATCAAACCTTGCTTGGGGTTGTAACCAGACGAGATGTCATGGAGAAAATGAGTCGTTCCCAAGTTTCTGCTCTACCGACTTTTTCTGAGCAGATTGGTCAAAAACTTTCTTATCACCATGATGAAGTAGTGATTACAGTGGAACCCTTTATGCTTGAGAAAAACGGAGTTTTAGCTAACGGTGTATTGGCAGAAATTCTGACCCACATGACTCAAGATTTAGTTGTTAATAGTGGGCGCAATCTCATCATTGAGCAGATGCTGATCTACTTTTTGCAGGCTGTTCAGATAGATGATATACTGCGCATTCAAGCACGTATTATCCACCATACTAGACGGTCAGCTATTATTGATTACGATATTTATCATGGTCATCAGATTGTTTCAAAAGCAAATGTGACTGTTAAAATTAATTAGAAACTAGGAGAAAAAATGATAACATTAAAATCAGCTCGTGAAATCGAAGCTATGGACAAGGCTGGTGATTTCCTAGCAAGTATTCATATTGGCTTACGTGATTTGATTAAGCCTGGCGTAGATATGTGGGAAGTTGAAGAATACGTTCGCCGTCGTTGTAAAGAAGAAAATTTCCTTCCACTTCAGATTGGAGTTGACGGTGCCATGATGGACTATCCTTATGCTACCTGTTGCTCCCTTAACGATGAAGTAGCTCACGCTTTCCCTCGTAACTATATCTTGAAAGATGGTGATTTGCTCAAGGTTGACATGGTTTTGGGAGGCCCAATTGCTAAATCTGACCTGAATGTCTCAAAATTAAACTTCAACAATGTTGAGCAAATGAAGAAATATACTCAGAGCTATTCTGGTGGTCTAGCAGACTCATGTTGGGCTTATGCCGTTGGTACACCGTCCGAAGAAGTGAAAAACTTGATGGATGTAACTAAAGAAGCCATGTATAAGGGGATTGAGCAAGCTGTTGTTGGAAATCGTATCGGTGATATCGGTGCAGCCATTCAAGAATACGCTGAAAGTCGTGGTTACGGTGTAGTGCGTGATTTGGTTGGTCATGGTGTTGGCCCAACTATGCACGAAGAACCAATGGTTCCTAACTACGGTATTGCTGGTCGTGGGCTTCGTCTACGTGAAGGAATGGTCTTGACCATTGAACCAATGATCAACACAGGTGACTGGGAAATTGATACAGATATGAAGACTGGTTGGGCGCATAAGACTATTGACGGTGGCCTATCTTGTCAATATGAACACCAATTCGTGATTACGAAAGACGGACCTGTTATCTTGACTAGCCAAGGTGAAGAAGGAACTTATTAGTAAAAAGTGAAAAGACTACTAGAAGTTGATTTTATAAAGAATTTACTAGAACTTTTCATAATAAAGCGCATTATATCAAGTTTTAAGGGCTGATGTGATGCGTTTTTCTGATTTCAAGATTCTTACGTCAATCTCTTGTACGTTATGTTGATTTTAAAACCAAAATTCTTCTAAAATGCTACACTTCAGGTTAAAAAAACGACATTTCAGATTTTCTGTTCCAGAAATAGCTATCACTATGATATAATTATTTTATGATTATTACTATTCCTATAAAAAACCATAAAGATATTGGCACACCATCTGATTCAGTCGTTGTTCTCGGCTATTTTGATGGTATACACAAGGGGCATCAAGAACTATTTCGTGTTGCCAACAAGGTTGCGAGAAAGGATTTATTACCTATCGTAGTTATGACCTTTAATGAATCTCCAAAGATTGCTTTAGAGCCTTATCATCCTGACCTATTTTTGCATATTTTGAATCCTGCTGAGCGTGAAAGAAAATTAAAGCGTGAAGGTGTAGAAGAATTATATCTCCTTGATTTTAGTAGTCAATTTGCTAGTCTCACCGCAGAAGAATTTTTTGCGACTTATATTAAGGCTATGAATGCTAAAATTATTGTTGCAGGTTTTGATTATACATTTGGTTCTGACAAAAAAACGGCAGAAGATTTAAAGAATTACTTTGATGGAGAAGTTATCATTGTTCCACCTGTAGAAGATGAGAAAGGAAAGATTAGTTCAACTCGTATCCGTCAAGCTATTTTAGATGGAAACGTGAAAGAAGCAGGAGAACTTTTGGGGGCACCGCTTCCATCCAGAGGTATGGTGGTTCATGGTAACGCTCGTGGTCGTACGATTGGTTATCCAACAGCTAATTTGGTGCTTTTAGACCGTACTTATATGCCAGTAGATGGCGTTTATGTTGTTGATGTTGAGATTCAAAGACAAAAGTATCGTGCTATGGCTAGTGTTGGAAAAAATGTGACCTTTGATGGAGAAGAAGCACGTTTTGAAGTCAATATTTTTGATTTTAATCAAGATATTTATGGTGAAACCGTTATGGTTTATTGGCTTGATCGTATTCGAGATATGACCAAATTTGACTCAGTCGACCAATTAGTGGATCAGTTAAAGGCTGATGAAGAAGTAGCTCGAAATTGGTCTTAAGAGTTTGGGTAATTAAAAAAGAGGTTGTCTGTAACCCAAAAGATAGATGATGTAGTCTAACTTTTGAGGTCACTACAAGACCTCTTTTTATTCTTTTTCAAAGGTAAATCCTTCTCCAAGGATTTCGTGAGCTTCTGTAATAGTTATAAAGGCTTGAGGATCAATTCGATGAATCATTTCCTTCATTTTCACAATTTCATTCCTTCCGACAATACAGTAGATAATCTTCAAATCTTTTTGACTATAGTAGCCTTGACCTGAGATGAAAGTAACACCTCTTCCTAGGTCATCATTAATCGCCTTAGCAAGTTGGTCAGGACGTTTCGTAATAATCATAAATCCTTTACCTGCATAGCCACCTTCGCCGATCAAATCAATAACACGAGAAACGATAAAATCAAATAAGAGCGTGTAGGAAACCAATCTCAAATCTTTGAAGATTAGGAGAATAAGCATGAGAATACAAAAATCTAAGATAAAGAGCAGTTTTCCCATGGATATATGAGTGTATTTGTTGAGAATACGAGCTAGAATATCAGTACCACCAGTTGTACCTCCAGCATTAAAGATAATTCCAAGACCAATTCCCAATAGAATCCCAGCTATAAGGGCAGTGATTAGTAAATCACCTTGAAGATCAATATGAAGGGGAATACGTTCAAAGAAGGCCAACCAGGCGGACAAGGCTAAGGTTCCTAGTAAACTAGAATAGAGGGATTTTGCTCCAAAAATCTTCCAAGCTAGCATGAAAAGGGGAATGTTAATCAGTAAATTCATGAGAGAAACAGGGATTTTAAAAAGATAAAAGGTGATAAGGGTAATACCGGTCGCCCCTCCTTCAAAGAGATGATGAGGAACTACAAAATAAGTTAGACCAAAAGCATAGATAGCAGCACCTAGTAAAATGGTTAAAATGGGATAAATTTTTTTAATCATAGGGACCTCTTTTCTTATAAGTAGATTATATCAAATTTTTAAGGAAAATTTGAATGACTCCATTAGGATTTTTAATCTTTTTTTGATATAATTAAAAGTAAGAAAACCAATCTGAATCCTAAAATAGAAAGATTGATACTATGACAAAAATTAAAATTGTAACCGATTCATCTGTTACTATTGAACCTGAACTAGTAAAACAATTAGATATCACTGTTGTTCCGTTATCTGTAATGATTGATAATGTTGTTTATTCTGATGCGGATTTGAAAGAAGAAGGTAAATTTCTTCAGTTGATGCAAGCAAGTAAAAATCTTCCGAAAACAAGTCAGCCACCTGTAGGTGTCTTTGCTGAAGTTTTTGAAGACCTATGCAAAGATGGTAGCCAGATTCTTGCTATTCATATGTCTCATGCCCTTTCTGGTACTGTAGAAGCGGCACGTCAAGGTGCTAGCTTATCTACTGCCGATGTGACAGTTATTGATAGTTCCTTCACTGACCAAGCCTTGAAATTCCAAGTTGTTGAGGCTGCAAAATTAGCGCAAGAAGGCAAAGAGTTGGAGGAAATCTTATCTCATGTAGAAGAGGTTAAAAACCACACAGAACTCTATATTGGCGTTTCAACTTTGGAAAATTTAGTAAAAGGTGGACGAATTGGCCGTGTAACTGGATTGTTGAGCTCACTTCTCAATATACGTGTTGTCATGCAGATGAAAGATCATGAATTGCAGCCAATCGTTAAAGGTCGTGGAGCTAAAACTTTTAAAAAATGGTTAGATGAGTTGATAACATCACTCTCTGAACGTTCTGTAGCAGAGATTGGAATTTCATATTCTGGTAGTGCTGATTGGGCAAAAGAGATGAAAGAAAGATTACAAGCTTATGTTGAAAAGCCTATTTCAGTTTTGGAAACAGGCTCTATTATTCAAACTCACACGGGTGAGAATGCTTGGGCTATTTTAGTACGTTACCATTCCTAAAAAAATAAAGAAAATGGGAAGAAATAGCGTTTTTAACTTGACCTAAAAGGGATTTTAGGATATGATTATATTTGTTAATTAGAAATAAAATTGGAGGAATCATTAACATGGCAAACAAACAAGATTTGATCGCTAAAGTAGCAGAAGCTACAGAATTGACTAAGAAAGACTCAGCAGCAGCAGTTGAAGCTGTATTCGCAGCAGTAACTGAGTACCTTGCAGCTGGTGAAAAAGTTCAATTGATTGGTTTTGGTAACTTTGAAGTTCGTGAGCGTGCTGCACGTAAAGGTCGCAACCCACAAACTGGTAAAGAAATCAAAATTGCAGCTTCTAAAGTTCCAGCATTCAAAGCTGGTAAAGCTCTTAAAGACGCTGTTAAATAATCAACCTTCCAAAAGCCTATTGTATCAAGCTTTCTAGCTTGGGCAGTAGGCTTTTTTTGTGTATAGGGGGCAAAAAAGGGCCAGAATCTGAATGAACTAGTACCGGAAAATCTTTCAAGTACAGACTAATTCAAATTACGTAGCAGAAATCATACAAATGAAATTGATTATAGTAAAATAGGATTAGAATTATTAAGAAAGTTGGTTTTTTATTGGAAACGATAGTATTTTCAATCTCCGTTTTTTTAGCAGGGATCTTGTCCTTCTTTTCCCCTTGCATTTTTCCTCTGTTACCTGTTTATACTGGAATTTTGCTGGATGATCAGGAAAGTGCAAAAAGTTTTTCTTTGTTTGGGAGAAAAGTTGCGTGGTCCGGCTTGATTCGAACGCTTTGCTTTATCGTAGGCATTTCACTCATTTTCTTTATTCTAGGATTTGGTGCTGGTTACTTTGGTAATATTCTCTATGCCAATTGGTTTCGCTATACCATGGGAACAATTATTATCATTTTAGGCCTTCACCAGATGGAAATTTTTCATTTTAAGAAATTAGAGGTTCAAAAAAGCTTTACTTTTAAGAAATCAGAAGCTAATCGTTATTGGTCAGCCTTTTTACTCGGTATTACTTTTAGCTTTGGTTGGACGCCTTGTATTGGTCCTGTTTTGAGTTCTGTTTTAGCGCTTGCGGCTTCTGGAGGAAATGGCGCTTGGCAAGGTGCAATCTATACCTTGATTTACACTCTGGGGATGGCAATTCCTTTCTTGCTTTTGGCTCTAGCTTCAGGTGTAGTAATGCCTTATTTTAGTAAAATTAAACGTCATATGATGCTACTGAAGAAAATTGGTGGTTTACTCATTATTTTAATGGGAATTTTATTACTATTAGGACAAGTAAATGTTCTAGCTGGAATTTTTGAATAAAGGAGAAAAAGATGAAAAAAGTAATGTTTGCTGGCTTAAGCCTCTTGTCATTAGTCGTATTGATAGCCTGTGGTGAGGAAGAGACTAAAAAGACTCAAGCTCCACAACAAGCCCCAAAACAGCAGCAACAAACGCCTGTACAACAAATTGCTGTTGGGAAAGAGGCTCCAGACTTCACCTTGCAATCTATGGATGGTAAAGAAGTTAAGTTATCTGATTATAAGGGGAAAAAAGTCTACTTGAAGTTTTGGGCTTCATGGTGTGGTCCATGTAAGAAAAGTATGCCTGAGTTGATGGAATTAGCGGCGAAACCAGATCGTGATTTTGAAATTCTTAGTGTCATTGCACCAGGAATTCAAGGTGAAAAAACTGTCGAGCAATTCCCACAATGGTTCCAAGATCAAGGTTATAAGGATATCCCAGTTCTTTATGACACAAAAGCAACTACATTCCAAGCTTATCAAATTCGAAGCATTCCTACAGAATACCTGATTGACAGTCAAGGAAAGATTGGAAAGATACAATTTGGTGTTATTAGCAACGCGGATGCAGAAGCAGCCTTTAAAGAAATGAACTAGAATAGATAAAAATCTGATTACAAGAGAGTAGTCAGATTTTTTTAGGAAAACATTTTATAAATATTCACAAATATCCTATATTTATGGTAAAATAGAATCATCATTTTATTTTGGAGTCAAAGATGAATATATTTAGAACAAAGAATGTTAGTTTGGATAAAACAGAGATGCACAGGCATTTGAAGTTATGGGATTTGATTTTGCTGGGTATCGGAGCCATGGTAGGGACAGGCGTCTTTACAATTACTGGTACTGCAGCTGCAACACTTGCTGGTCCAGCCCTAGTGATTTCAATTGTCATTTCTGCCTTATGTGTGGGATTATCAGCTCTCTTTTTTGCAGAATTTGCTTCACGAGTACCTGCTACAGGTGGTGCCTACAGTTATCTCTATGCTATTTTAGGAGAATTCCCAGCCTGGTTGGCAGGTTGGTTAACCATGATGGAGTTCATGACAGCCATATCGGGTGTGGCTTCTGGTTGGGCAGCGTATTTTAAAGGGCTTCTCTCTCAATACGGGATAGCCCTTCCTCAGGCTTTAAATGGTACCTTTAATCCTCAAGCAGGGACGTTTGTTGATTTATTACCTATTCTTGTCTTGGTCTTGGTGACCTCGCTTGTTCTACTTAATGCGAAAGCCGCCTTACGCTTTAATTCAATTCTAGTTATTTTGAAATTTTCTGCTTTAGCTCTCTTTGTTTTAGTAGGAATCTGGCATATCAAGCTTGATAACTGGAGTAATTTTGCTCCCTATGGTTTTGGACAAATCTATGGTGCCAGTACTGGTATTATGGCTGGTGCGTCCTTGATGTTCTTTGGTTTTTTGGGGTTTGAATCCATCTCTATGGCTGTAGATGAGGTCAAGACTCCTCAAAAAAATATTCCTAGAGGGATTGTCTTATCGCTTTCTATCGTAACCATTCTTTATGCCTTGGTGACGCTTGTTTTGACTGGTGTGGTTCACTATAGTCATCTAAATGTCGACGATGCCGTTGCCTTTGCCCTTCGTAGCGTTGGGATTAGTTGGGCAGCTAGTTATGTGTCATTAGTGGCTATCTTAACCTTGATTACGGTTTGTATCTCAATGACTTATGCCCTATCTCGTATGATTTACAGTTTAGCGCGTGACGGATTGATGCCTGCTGCCTTTAAAGAACTGACCAAAACAAGCAAGGTACCAAAAAATGCTACTATCTTGACAGGTCTAGCTTCAGCAGTAGCAGCAGGAATGTTCCCTCTTGCTAGTATCGCAGCCTTCTTAAATATTTGTACCTTGGCCTACTTGATCATGCTGGCTTATGGTCTGATTCGATTACGGAAAGAAAAAGGAATGCCCAAAGCAGGAGAATTTAAAACACCACTGGTACCCTTATTACCGATTTTATCAATCATCATTTGTTTATCATTTATGTTGCAGTATAATATGGAAACCTGGATTGCTTTCCTAGTTGCATTGTTAGTAGGAAGTATTATTTACTTTACTTATGGTTATAAGCATTCTACCATAGAAGAATAATACTCTTCGAAAATCTCTTCAAACCACGTCAGCTTCGCCTTGCCGTATGCATGGTTACTGACTTCGTCAGTTTCATCTACAACCTCAAAACAGTGTTTTGAGCAGCCTGCGGCTAGCTTCCTAATTTGCTCTTTGATTTTCATTGAGTATATAAAGTGAGAATCTGTTGAGTTATTGAAACTCAGCAGATTTTTATATGTGAAAGAAATTTCAATTTTTTTCTAAAAATAGCTTGACAGATTAAATTTTTAGGAGTAAACTGTTTACCAGTTAATTAAATAGTTAAGGGGTTATCTATGAAGAAAAAAAGTTTATTTTTAGTATTGTTAAGTATCTTTCTTTTGTGTTTAGGTGCTTGTGGTCAAAAGGAAAGCCAGTCAGGTAAAGGGATGAAAATTGTAACTAGTTTTTATCCTATCTATGCTATGGTCAAGGAAGTATCTGGTGACTTGAATGATGTTCGAATGATTCAGTCAAGTAGTGGAATTCACTCCTTTGAACCTTCGGCAAATGATATCGCAGCCATCTATGATGCAGATGTCTTTGTTTACCATTCGCATACGCTCGAATCTTGGGCAGGAAGCCTGGATCCCAATCTAAAAAAATCCAAAGTTAAGGTTTTAGAGGCTTCAGAAGGAATGACATTGGATCGTGTCCCTGGTCTAGAAGATGTGGAAGCAGGTGATGGAGTTGATGAAAAAACGCTTTATGACCCTCACACTTGGCTAGATCCTGAAAAAGCTGGCGAAGAAGCCCAAATTATTGCTGATAAACTTTCAGAGGTTGATAGTGAACACAAAGAAACTTATCAAAAAAATGCGCAAGCCTTTATCAAAAAAGCTCAAGAATTGACTAAGAAATTCCAGCCTAGATTTGAAAAAGCGAGTCAGAAAACCTTTGTAACACAACATACAGCCTTTTCTTATCTAGCGAAGCGATTTGGACTCAATCAACTTGGAATCGCTGGTATCTCTCCTGAACAGGAACCAAGTCCAAGACAACTAACAGAAATTCAGGAATTTGTTAAGACCTATAAGGTTAAAACGATTTTTACAGAAAGTAACGCTTCTTCAAAAGTAGCTGAAACTCTTGTCAAATCAACAGGTGTGGGGCTTAAAACTCTGAATCCTTTAGAGGCAGACCCACAAAATGACAAGACTTATCTCGAAAATCTTGAAGAAAATATGAGTGTTTTAGCAGAAGAATTGAAATGAGGAAAGAATGAAAATCAATAAAAAATATGTAGCGGGTTCAGTGGCAGTTCTTGCCCTAAGTGTTTGTTCCTATGAACTTGGTCGTTACCAAGCTGGTCAAGTTAAGAAAGATTCTAATCGAGTAGCTTATATAGATGGTGATCAGGCTGGTCAAAAAGCAGAGAACTTGACACCAGATGAAGTCAGTAAGAGAGAGGGAATCAACGCCGAACAAATTGTTATCAAGATTACGGATCAAGGTTATGTGACCTCTCATGGAGATCATTATCATTACTATAATGGCAAGGTTCCTTTTGACGCTATCATCAGTGAAGAACTGCTGATGAAAGATCCGAATTATCAGTTGAAGGATTCAGACATTGTCAATGAAATCAAGGGTGGTTATGTAATTAAGGTAGACGGGAAATACTATGTTTACCTCAAGGATGCCGCCCATGCGGACAATATTCGGACAAAAGAAGAGATTAAACGTCAGAAGCAGGAACATAGTAGTAATCACGGGGGTGCTTCTAATGATCAGGCAGTAGTTGCAGCCAGAGCTCAAGGACGCTATACAACGGATGATGGTTATATCTTTAATGCCTCTGATATCATTGAGGATACGGGTGATGCCTATATCGTTCCTCATGGCAATCACTTCCACTATATTCCGAAGAGTGATTTGTCTGCCAGTGAATTAGCTGCTGCCCAAGCCTTCTTATCTGGAAAAGGTGGCCAATTAAGTACGGTTGAATATCGTTCAAGCAGAGCTGAAACAAGATCTAGTGTGAGAATGAGTCAATCTGAGGCTCCTCAAGATTCTGCTACAGCTCTGGAGAGCCCAAGTGAGAATTTAGCTAGTCTCCTTCAAGAATTGTACGCTTTGCCACTTAGCCAACGTCATGTGGAGTCTGATGGATTAGTATTTGACCCAGCACAGATTACAAAACGTACAGCAAATGGTGTGGCGGTTCCTCACGGGGATCACTTCCATTTCATTCCTTATTCACAAATGTCTGCTTTGGAAGAAAAATTGGCTCGAAATCTGCCAATTGGAGGTCAGCCAATTCAAAGTCATACTGATAATCCGAAACAAAGCAGTTCTGAGAAACCAAGTTCAACACCAAGTTCAACCATTAAACCAAACTTTAATCTCAATACGCAGGCACCGAATCGAGGAACTGGAGGTGCCTATACAACGGATGATGGATATGTCTTTAGTCCGACAGATGTGATTGAAGATACAGGTGACGCTTTTGTTGTACCGCACGGCAATCATTTTCACTATATACCTAAGAGTGATTTGTCAGCAGGAGAATTGGCTGCAGCCCAAGCTTATTGGAATGGTAAACAGGGTTCTCATTCTTCTACAAGCTCAAGTAAACCAAGTAGTGATAATGCTAAACCAGCCCAACCAAGTTTGACAGAGACTCCAAACCTGACTGTCACCCCAACATATCATCAAAATCAAGGGGAAGATATCCCAACACTTTTAAGTGAATTGTATGCCAAACCTTTGTCAGAACGCCATGTGGAATCGGATGGCTTAGTCTTTGATCCGGCACAAATCATCAAACGTACAGCTAACGGTGTTGCAGTGCCTCACGGAGACCATTATCACTTTATCCCTTATTCACAAATGTCTGATTTAGAGCAGAAGATTGCTAGAATTATTCCGTTAAAAGGGCAAAATGGATTAAATCAAATTGGTACAGATATTAAACCTTTAGTATCAAAAGAAGTAGTTCATAAGTTCTTAGGACAACAGATCAAAGCTTATGGAAAAGGTTTAGATGGTAAACCTTATGATACGAGTGATGGATACATATTTACCAAAGATTCCATTGATTCTGTTGATAAATCAGGAGTTATTGCCAAACACGGAGATCATTTCCATTATATGGGATATGGTGAATTAGAACAATTCGAATTGGATGAAGTTGCTAAATGGATTCAAGAAACTGGTAAAAATCCAGATGACATCATTTCTTTAGTTCACTCAGATGAGGAGGAAAGACCAAAGTTTGATTATAAAAAAGTAACTAATAAAATTTCTAGAAATAGTAAAGTTGGTTATATAATTAATGAAGGTGGTAAAGATTATTTTTATTCACGTGAAGAACTCGATCTTACTCAAATAGCTTTTTCTGAGCAGGAACTAATGCTTAAAGATAAAGATAATTATCGTTATGATACTGTAGAAACAGAAATTAAACCAAGATTAGCTGTTGACGTATCTAGCTTGCCTATGCATGCAGCCAATGCTACGTATGACACTGGAAGTTCCTTCATTATTCCACATATCGACCACATTCACGTCGTACCTTATTCTTGGTTAAATAGTGAGCAAATAGCAACTATAAAATATGTAATGCAACATCCTGATGTACGTCCTGAAGTTTGGTCAAAACCAGGTCATGATGATGCTGGATCTGTTATTGCTAATGTAACTCCTCTTGAAAAACGTTCTGGAATGCAGAACTGGCAAATTATCCATTCTGCGGAAGAAGTTCAAAAAGCACTTAAAGAAGGCAAGTTTGCAACTCCAGATGGATATATTTTTGATCCTCAGGATGTATTAGCAAAGGGAACTTATATTTGGGCAGATAAATCTTTCAGTATTCCAAAAGCTAGCGGTGATTCATTGAGAAGTATCAATCAGTCTGATTTATCAGATAAAGAGTGGAAACAAGCTCAAGAGTTGATAGCTAAAAGAAGTGAAGAAAAAGAAACAACAAATGATTCTTCTAATTCACATCTAGTTTCTTCAGATAAGAAATCGGAAACAAAGAAAGATGCAACGGATTCAAACAAAGTTGATGAACAACCAAAGGATAATAAATCTCAAAATGAGGCAGATGCGACTAGCAGCAATCCTTCAGTCGAAAAAGTTGGTGAAGAAGAAAAACCACATACAGAAAATAAAGAAGATGATTATGATGAGATACCAGATTATGGATTAGATAAGGATACTTTAAAAAATCATATAAACCAAATAGCACAAATTGCTCAAATTGATTCTAAATATCTTATTTTTTCATCAGAAGGAGTTCAGTTTTATAATAAGAATGGGGATTTAGTAACATATGATATTAAAACTCTTAAGCAAATAAAACCTTAAAATATTTTGACTAATGAGCATCTAGTTTAAAGGATATTATTCTATTATTGGATAGAATAATTTCCTTTTATTTGTTAATAAAAAGATGAAATTTCCTGTCTAAAAAATGAATAAAGGATTCTTAAAGTAATAATTTTATTATCTTTCACTAAAAATCTTGACAGATAAACTTAAAAAAGGTAAACTATTTACTGGTTAATTAATTGGTTAAATAACCAGTTTAGAAAAACTGTTTAACCGAGAAAAAGAAGTTAAGAAAAGCTTCATCATTTATTGAAATGAGGGATTTATGAAATTCAGTAAAAAGTATATTGCAGCCGGATCAGCTGTTATCGTATCCTTGAGTCTTTGCGCCTATGCACTGAACCAGCATCGCTCGCAGGAAAATAAGGACAATAATCGTGTCTCTTATGTGGATGGCAGTCAGTCAAGTCAGAAAACTGAAAACCTTACACCAGATCAGGTCAGTCAAAAAGAAGGAATTCAGGCTGAGCAAATTGTCATCAAAATTACAGATCAGGGCTATGTGACTTCACATGGTGACCACTATCATTACTATAATGGGAAAGTTCCTTATGATGCGATTTTCAGTGAAGAACTTCTGATGAAGGATGCTAATTATCAACTTAAAGACGCTGATATTGTCAATGAGGTTAAGGGTGGTTATATCATCAAGGTTGATGGAAAATATTATGTCTATCTGAAAGATGTAGCTCATGCTGATAATGTTCGAACTAAGGATGAAATCAATCGTCAAAAACAAGAACACGTCAAAGATAATGAGAAGGTCAGCTCTGATGTTGCTGTAGCAAGATCTCAGGGACGCTATACGACAGATGATGGTTATGTCTTTAATCCAGCTGATATTATCGAAGATACGGGTGATGCTTATATAGTTCCTCACGGTGGTCACTACCACTATATTCCAAAAAGTGATTTGTCTGCTAGTGAATTAGCAGCAGCAAAAGCTCATTTAGCTGGCAAAAATACGCAACCAAGTCAGCTAAGCTATTCTTCAGCAGTTAGTGACAATAACACGCAATCTGTGGCACAAGGCTCAACTAGCAAGCCAGAAAGCAAAGTTGAAAATCTCCAAAGTTTATTGAAAGAACTCTACGATTCACCTAGCGACAAACGTTACAGTGAATCAGATGGTCTGGTCTTTGACCCTGCTAAGATTATCAGTCGGACACCAAATGGAGTTGCGATTCCGCATGGTGACCATTATCACTTTATTCCTTACAGCAAGCTATCTCCTTTAGAAGAAAAGATTGCTAGAATGGTGCCTATCGGTGGAACTGGTTCGACAGTTTCTACAAATGAAAAACCTCATGAAGTAGCGTCTAGTCTAGGAAATATTCCAAGTAATCCATCTATATTGAATAATGCTTCTTCAACGTTAAATAAGGAAATTTCTTCAACATCTGATGGTTATATCTTTAATCCAAAAGATATCGTTGAAGAAACAGCCACAGCTTATATTGTAAGACATGGTGATCATTTCCATTACATTCCTAAGTCGAATCAAATTGGTCAACCGACTCTTCCAAATAATGGTCTAACAACACCTTCGCCATCTCTTCCAATCAATCCTGGTGTTTCACATGAGGAACATGAAGAAGGTGGACACGGCTTTGATGCTAATCGTATTATTGCTGAAGATGACTCAGGATTTATCATGAGTCACGGCGACCATAATCATTACTTCTTCAAGAAGGATTTGACTGCTGATCAAATCAAGTCCGCACAAGACCACTTGAAAGGTGCAAATACAGCAACACCAAATCCAGCTCATGATGACGATCACGATGAAGATCATCATGGACACCATCATGATGAAGACCATGATCACGGTTTTGATGCTAATCGTGTCATCAGTGAGGATGAATCAGGCTTTATCATGAGTCACGGTGACCACAATCATTACTTCTTCAAGAAGGATTTGACAGCTGAGCAAATTAAGGCAGCGCAAGACCACTTGAAAGGGGCAAATACAGCAACACCAAATCCAGCTCATGATGACGATCACGATGAAGATCATCATGGACACCATCATGATGAAGACCATGATCACGGTTTTGATGCCGATCGTGTCATAAGTGAGGATGAGCAAGGTTTTGTCATGAGTCATGGTGACCATAATCATTACTTCTTCAAGAAAGATTTGACAGCAGAGCAAATTAAGGCAGCGCAAGATCATTTGAAAACACATCATGATGCAGAGCCTTTAAAACCTCTTGCTAAAACGGTAGAGTCTTTCTCAAGAGATGCTAGCGATGAAGAAAAAATGGCTTACATTTCAAAGACCTACGGTGTTCCACTTGAAGCGATTAGAATTTCAAACGGTTTCTTTGTCTTTGGAAATCCAGACCAAGCCTACGATCCAACTCATATCCACCCATATGCTGTTCGTAAGGAACATGTTCGTTTGCCATTCCAAACTGGAAATCCAGAACTTGATTTCCTAAACGAACTCTACACGACTGCTTTGAGAGATGGCGTGTCTCCGTATAGCTTACAGGTAGAAAATGGTAGTTTTGTGATTCCTCATGGCGACCATAATCACTACATCAAGGTTCAAACTAAGGGGTATGAAGTGGCTTTGAAAAACAAGATTCCAGCTCTACAATCCAATTATCAACCTGGAGCTTTTGATGAGAAGGCAGTCTTGGAAAAAGTAGATCAACTTCTAGCTGATAGCAGAAGTATCTACAAAGACAAGCCTATCGAACAAAGACAGATTGAGTTAGCTTTAGGCCAGTTTACTGAAAACATGAAGAAACTGGCAACTAACTCTACAGCAGGTTATCTTGCAACCCTTGATCTCTTTGATAAGCAATATATCCATATTGATGAAAGTGTCAAACCTGTTGAAACCAGTGCTCTAGATAAGAAATATCAAGCCTTGATTGATAAAATCAATACACTGGATACAGACACTTTTGGACTTCCAAAGAAAGACCTTCTCGTTCGACTCCAAGAAGCTAAGTTGGCAAAAGATGAGGCTGGTTTAGCAGCGGTTGAATCACAACTTCAAGCTCTTCAAGACTTTAATGATCGAACAGGTGTTACAACTGTAGAATACATCAAGTACTTCTACGAACACGTAAATGACGGTCGTTTGAGTGATGAACTTCGAAACAAAGTCGCTCAGTTGACTTGGACCTTGTATCAATCTCAATCCTTCCTTAAGGCAGCAGAATTGAACAAATTATTCCCAAATATCTATCAAGCAAAACAAGAAGTGGAAGAAGCTTTGAAAGCTCAGCCAACTACTGCGAAATCAAGTCAGACAGTTCTAGATACTGAAAAAGTAGATAACCAAACTGCCAAGACAGCTATTTATGGCTTCTTGAAAGAATTGTACGGAGACTTTATGCCTGAAGAACATGTCAATCATGTTAGCAAGGAAGAAGTAGAAAGCCTCTTGAGCAAGGCACATCAACTCTTGGAACAAATCCAAGAAGAAGGAATCAGACAATCCTTGGCAGAAGAAGTAGAAAATCTCAAAGTTGCTACAAACAAGGCTGATGCTGACTTGGATGAAGTAAACAGTCAGGTAAAAGATGTCTTGACTCGTATCGCTAGCGCCCTTCAACAAGAGAAGGAAAATGCAGAGCAAGATCCTCAGACACTTGTACTTTATCAAAAACTCTACGATATTCTCATGTCACTTCACGCATATTTAGAAAACAATAAGGGTTCTGATGAAGACTTTGATAAGGTGGATGCATTACTAGATCAACTTTCTGCTAAGAGTAAGGACAAAGCCGCGTTACTTGAATTGACAAAAGCTATCCTAGTCTTGAATCAAGAAATCAAGTCAAAAGCTAGCGCAAGTGAAGAAGCAACTCCATCAACAAATGCTGAAGCAAATACTAATAAGACCAGTCCCGAAACTGAAGCTTCAACAGCTGCAGAATCAAATAGTGAAACTGCAAGCGATGAAAACAAACCAAGCAACACAAGAGATTCTAAACCTGCTGAATCATCTTCAGAAAAGGAAACAACAGAATCTACAACAAGTACTGGAAATCAAGAAAAATCAGCAGAATAAAAAGAAAGGCGAAGTAGCTGAGCTACCTCGTCTTTTTAGTCTTTATAAGCTACGATACCAATGATTGTATCAACTGCACGTTCCATAGTCTGAAAGCTGACGTATTCAAAACGTCCGTGCATGTTTTCTCCACCCGCAAAGATATTCGGAGTTGGAATTCCCATAAAGGAAATCTTAGAACCGTCTGTTCCACCACGGATTGGTTCGATAATAGGCGTGATCCCTAAATCTTCCATCACGGCTTTGGCAATGGTAATTGGAGTCATATCTTTTTCAATGACTTCTTTCATATTGTAGTACTGGTCTGTCAAGTTTAGAGTGACACGGTCGCTACCAAGTTCTTGATTCATCTTATCAGCGATAGACTGCATAGCTGCTTTACGAGCTTCAAAGGCATCTTTTTCAAAATCACGAATGATGTAGCTTGCACGCGCCTCCTCGACACTACCTGTCACATCCATAAGATGATAGAAACCTTGGTAACCTTCAGTTAACTCAGGTCGGTCATTTTCTGGAAGTTGATTATGAAAATCAATTGCTAACTGAAGGGCGTTGACCATTTGCCCTTTGGCGGTACCAGGGTGGACATTGCGTCCTTGGAAATGCAATTCAGCCCCAGCTGCTGAGAAGGTTTCGTACTGAAGCTCACCTAGTGGGCCACCATCAACAGTGTAGGCAAAATCAACATCAAAATCTTCTGCATCAAATTTATTGGCACCAACACCGATTTCTTCATCTGGACCAAAACCAACACGAATCTCACAGTGTTTGATTTCAGGATGGGCAGTCAGATATTCAATAGCAGTCATAATTTCAGCAATTCCTGACTTGTCATCAGCACCTAGCAAGGTTGTTCCATCTGTTGTGATGAGCGTTTGTCCTGGATATTTCTCAAGACTCTTAAAGTCAGCTGGATCGAGTTTGAAACCAGAATTTCCAAGTTCAATCACACTACCATCGTAGTTTTCAATTACCTGAGGATTAACTCCTTCGGCATTAAAGTCAGCAGTATCCATGTGGGAGATGAAGCCAATTTTTCGTGTTAAAGACGGATCATTGGCTGGCAAGGTACCAATTGCAAAACCATTTGGAAGGTAGTAGACGTTTTGTAATCCAACACGTTTCATTTCAGGAATAAGAACATTTGTAGCAAAATCTATCTGACTCTGTGTACTTGGAGTAGTAGTAGAGTGTTCATCAGAGCGCGTGTTGACCTTAACGTAGGTTAAAAAGCGGTCTAAGAGATTGGGATAAGTCATAAAAAACTCCTTTTGAATTCATTTTTTCCATTGTATCATAGAAAGAAAAGAAAAACAAAAGACAGAAGTT
The DNA here is from genome assembly GCA_905221285.1 of bacterium. Classification (GTDB taxonomy): domain Bacteria; phylum Bacillota; class Bacilli; order Lactobacillales; family Streptococcaceae; genus Streptococcus. Next base: position 70,898 of record CAJNCM010000003.1, on the reverse strand, counting down.
AGAGAAATTCGCTATGTTGGCGTTTACTTATTAATGGATAAATGATAAAATAAACTTGATAAAAATATCACAAGGAAGCAATTATGAAAAAAGCAATTTTAATGATGACTTTCGGTTCGCCAGAAGAGATTACCTTTGAAGGTGTGGCTGATTTTTTCACAAATATTCGTCGTGGAGTGAGACCTCAAGACCACGAAATTCAAACTCTCTATGATAATTATGTACGAATTGGAGGCACACCTCTGCAAAAAATTACCCGAGAAGAGGTTGCTTTGGTAGAAGCTAGGCTGGGTAATGAATACAGTGTTTATTTTGCTAATAAGTTTTCTAGACCCTTTATTCCAGATGTGATTGGTCAGATGGAAGCAGACGGAATCGAGCAGTGCATTTGCTTAATTTTAGAGCCCCATTATTCGTTCTACTCTGTCATGGGATACGAGAAATTTTTAGAAAGCAAACAAATTAAATTTTTAGTTATCAAGGACTGGTATCAAGAAGAAGCGCTCTTAAACTATTGGACAGATGAGATTGCTAAGATTTTAAAAGAAGAAGTAAAGCAGGATAGCTTTAAAGTCATCTTTTCAGCCCACAGTGTGCCCATTTTTGCCTTGGATTTTGGTGATCCCTATATCGATCAAATTTTTGAAAATAGCAAGCTAGTCGCTGAAAAACTAGGTTTGAGTTCTGAGCAATATACTAACACTTGGCAAAGTGAAAGTGATATCGGGATTCCATGGATTAAGCCAGATGTCTTGGAATATCTTAGAGAACAGAAAGAACATCCAGACCATTATATTTTTGTTCCTATCAGTTTTATCAGTGAGCACATTGAGGTCTTGTTTGACAACGATGTGGAATGTTATGACTTGTGTCAGGAATTAGGGGTGAACTATCATCGTCCACCAATGCCAAATACAGATTCTCGTTTGATTGATGCCTTGGTTAATACAGTCAGAGCTAATGAACATCAAGAATTTAAGGAATTTCTCCCAGAAGAAGAAACCTTTGATGAGTTAGTTCCTTCAGATGAGACTAAAAATATCTTGGCCGAATCTGAAGATTTACAAATGCCTGAATTTGTGAAAAAATTGATTGAGAAAAAAGGTCGCGAAAATGTTAAGATGCCTTATCTTATTAAGAAAATGCTTGAAAAAGCAGGTAAGTTACCAAAAGAGTAAAGAAAAAAGGATTTAGCTTTGCGCTAGATCCTTTTAATCGATTATTTTTTCTCAAGAAGGGCTTTGATTTCTTGAAGTACTTCCAACTCAGTTGGACCAGCTGGAGCTTCCTCAGCAGCTTCTTTCTTAGTAAGACTTTGAGCTTTTTCAATACCTTTGATTACAAAGAAGAGAACAGTACCGATAACTAGGAAGTTGATAACAGCACTCAAGAATTTACCATATGTAACACCATTCCAAGCAAGCTCAGCGATGTTCTGTACTTTCGCAGCTTCCAAGGCTGGATTCAAAATAAGTGGAGTGATGATATCGTTAACAAGTGATGTAACGATTGCACCAAAAGCAGTGGCAATGATCACACCGACAGCAAGGTCAACAACGTTACCACGAAGCAAAAATGCTTTAAGATCTTTTAACATTTTCATAATTTCCTTTCAAAAAATTCTTACACTTAATTATATATTAATTAAGAAGTTCTTGCAAGCTATATGCTTAAATTTTTTCTTATTTTTTAAAAATAAATACCTTACTAAAAATGTAATTGAGGATAATTATTAAGAATTGTGCAATAACTGTTTCAATACTATTTACCTTATTAATATTATTATTTACAAATTGCCCGATAATATTAGGAAACTGAGTTACAAAGAGAAAAGTTAAAAACAAGTCTAAAATAAAAGTAGAAAGGCGAGCAAGAGAAAATTTCAATAAACGGATAAGTCGATTCTTCCTTGTTTGCTTAAACACGATTGTATCATTTGTAATAAAGGCAAATAGGATACCGATACTATTTGCTAGTCCAGTAGCAAGGAGTTCTTGATGGGTTAATTGATAAATGACTAATCTGGATAGAATGGAGACAAGAGTAGTTGCTATTCCAAAAAGGAGATAGGCTAAAAGTTCGTTATTTAAAATATCAGTGATTGTTTTTTTCATGTTTTAAGTATAGCATAAAGCAGGCTATTGTGCTATACTAGTAAGGTTGATTGAATCAACCCTTGGTGCTTAGCTTCTTTCACCAAGCATATTATACACGGGAAACCGCCAAAGGAGAAAAGATGAAAAAATTAACTATTCGTGATGTAGCAGATATTGCAATCGTTGCTGCCATCTATGTCGTTTTAACTGTCACACCACCCCTAAATGCCATTAGCTATGGTGCTTATCAGTTCCGTATTTCAGAAATGATGAACTTTATGGCTTTTTACAATCCTAAGTACATCATCGGAGTTACCATCGGTTGTATGATTGCTAATTTCTTTAGCTTCGGACTGCTAGATGTCTTTGTTGGTGGTGGATCAACCTTAGTATTCCTCAGTCTAGGTGTTTGGCTTTTTGCAAAATACAGCAAGGATTACCTTTTTAACGGATTGATTCGAAAAGATCATTTCTTCTTCTCAATCCTCTTTTCAATTTCTATGTTTACTATCGCTGCCGAGTTGAATATCGTAGCGCAATTACCATTTTTCCTTACTTGGTTTACAACAGGGACTGGTGAATTTGCTTCATTAATTATTGGTGCGATTATCATTGGTAAAATTGGTCGTCGAATCGATTTAAGTAAATAGAAGAAGACAAGCTAGGTAGCTCTTACCTGGCTTTTTCTTATGCAAAATTTCTATGGAAACTTGACAAGTTTTTCTAACTATAGTATACTTTTTAAGTAAGCTGATTTAGCTCAGTTGGCAGAGCGCATCCATGGTAAGGATGAGGTCGCCGGTTCAATCCCGGCAATTAGCATGATATTTACAGGGAAACTCTTGAACACAAGAGTTTTTTTCTTATGCTCGTGAGAAAAAATTTTGACTTTTGTATAATAAAAGTCATCCTGCAAAAATTTCCTATTGACAAAACCACTTATTTCAAGTAATATAATAGACGCGATGAGTCGATAGGTAGTCTTCGGGCTACTATTGAGCATAAGGAGGTCATAACGCAGGAGCGGACCTTGATGAGTTGTGTGAACCTGCTCATCACATGAAGATGCCTCTTAGTCCCTAGTCTAGCGACTGGGGATTTTTATTTTCCAAAAAATGATGAAAAAGCTTTGCAATTCACGGAAAAAGTAGTATAATACATCTATTATAGAAATTTTTAGAAAATTCCGAAAGAGGTTATTTATGGGATATACAGTTGCTGTAGTCGGCGCGACAGGTGCTGTCGGAGCTCAGATGATAAAAATGTTGGAAGAATCAACACTTCCAATCGATAAAATTCGTTTACTTGCTTCTGCACGTTCAGCAGGCAAGACTTTGAAATTTAAAGATCAAGATATTACGATTGAAGAAACGACTGAAACAGCTTTTGAAGGAGTTGATATTGCTCTCTTTTCAGCAGGTGGTTCTACATCAGCTAAATATGCGCCATACGCAGTTAAAGCTGGAGCGGTAGTAGTAGATAATACATCTTACTTCCGTCAAAATCCAGATGTTCCTTTGGTTGTTCCAGAGGTCAATGCTCATGCACTTGATGCCCACAACGGTATCATTGCCTGCCCTAACTGTTCAACAATCCAAATGATGGTGGCTCTTGAGCCAGTTCGCCAAAAATGGGGATTGGACCGTATCATTGTTTCAACTTACCAAGCAGTTTCAGGTGCTGGTATGGGAGCAATTCTTGAGACACAACGTGAACTTCGTGAAGTTTTGAATGATGGTGTAACTCCACGTGATTTGCATGCGGAAATCTTGCCTTCAGGCGGTGACAAGAAACATTATCCTATCGCCTTCAATGCTCTTCCACAAATTGATGTCTTCACTGACAATGATTACACTTACGAAGAGATGAAGATGACTAAGGAAACTAAGAAAATTATGGAAGATGACAGCATTGCAGTATCTGCAACATGTGTGCGTATTCCAGTATTGTCAGCTCACTCTGAGTCTGTTTACATCGAAACAAAAGAAGTGGCTCCAATCGAAGAAGTAAAAGCAGCTATCTCAGCCTTCCCAGGTGCTGTTCTCGAAGATGATGTAGCTCATCAAATTTATCCGCAAGCCATCAATGCAGTGGGTTCACGTGATACCTTTGTTGGTCGTATCCGTAAAGACTTGGATGCTGAAAAAGGAATCCACATGTGGGTTGTTTCGGACAACCTGCTCAAAGGTGCTGCTTGGAACTCAGTTCAGATTGCAGAAACTCTTCACGAACGTGGATTGGTTCGTCCAACGGCCGAATTGAAATTTGAATTAAAATAGTCATATCGTTTAGGAGTTCAGATGAACTCCTTCTTTGAAATAGAGAGGTGTTTCTCATGTCTTATCAGGATTTAAAAGAGTGTAAAATCATCACAGCCTTTATTACTCCCTTCCACGAGGATGGTTCCATCAACTTTGATGCAATTCCAGCCTTGATTGAGCATCTGTTGGCGCATCATACGGATGGAATTCTTCTCGCAGGTACCACTGCTGAGAGTCCGACATTGACTCACGATGAAGAGTTGGAGCTCTTTGCGGCTGTACAAAAAGTTGTCAATGGACGTGTTCCTTTGATTGCGGGTGTGGGTACCAATGATACGCGTGACTCTATTGAGTTTGTCAAAGAAGTTGCGGAATTTGGTGGTTTTGCTGCTGGGCTTGCTATTGTACCTTACTACAACAAACCTTCTCAAGAAGGAATGTATCAGCACTTTAAGGCGATTGCGGATGCTTCTAACCTACCAATTATTATCTATAACATTCCAGGGCGTGTAGTTGTAGAATTAACTCCAGAAACCATGCTTCGCTTGGCTGACCATCCAAATATTATCGGTGTCAAAGAATGTACTAGCTTGGCTAATATGGCTTACTTGATTGAGCACAAGCCTGAAGAATTCTTGATTTATACGGGTGAGGATGGAGATGCTTTCCATGCCATGAACCTTGGTGCGGATGGGGTTATTTCTGTTGCCTCTCATACAAATGGGGATGAGATGCACGAGATGTTCACTGCAATTGCAGAAAGCGATATGAAAAAAGCCGCAGCTATTCAGCGTAAATTCATTCCTAAAGTCAATGCCCTCTTCTCTTATCCAAGTCCTGCTCCTGTTAAGGCGGTTCTGAACTATATGGGATTTGAAGCTGGACCAACTCGTCTACCTCTTGTTCCAGCACCAGAAGAAGATGCAAAACGCATTATCAAGGTTGTCGTAGATGGCGACTACGAAGCAACTAAGGCAACTGTAACAGGTGTTTTAAGACCAGATTACTAATAAATACTATAAAATCCATGAGCGCAAGAAGGATCATGGATTTTTCTTATTTTCCTAAACAGAATTGGCTAAAGAGTTGGGTAATGAGTTCATCTGGAGCAGCATCCCCTGTGATTTCTCCGAGGATTTCCCAAGTACGGGTCAAGTCAACTTGAAGCAAATCAACTGGCATCCCCAGTTCAAGACCTTCATTAACAGCTTGTAGGCTTTCTACTGCCTTTTCAATTAGAGAAATGTGACGGGCATTTGACAAGTAAGTAGCATCTTGTTCAACCAAACCAGCGTTTTCAAAGAAGAGGTTGTTAATTCTCTCTTCAATCTTATCAATGTTTTGATTTTTAAGGACTGAAATACGGATGACATCTTCTGGAAGTTCTGAAGTTTCAATTGCTTCAGGAAGATCAGTTTTATTAAGAAGAATAATACGGTTTGTATCTTGGCTAATTTCAAGAAGTTGTCTGTCTTGAGCAGTCAGTGGTTCGCTAGCGTTTAGCACTAGTAGAACTAGGTCAGCTTCCTTGAGGGCTTTTTTTGAACGCTCAACTCCGATTTGTTCCACGATGTCATCCGTTTCACGAATACCAGCTGTGTCAATCAATTTTAGTGGAACACCGTTGATGTTGACGTATTCTTCGATGACATCTCGAGTTGTACCAGCAATATCGGTTACGATTGCCTTGTCTTCACGCAAGAGGTTGTTGAGAAGGCTTGATTTCCCAACGTTAGGGCGTCCGATGATAGCAGTTGAAATTCCTTCACGGAGGATTTTGCCACGACGGGCTGTCCTAAGGAGATTGGTTAGTAATTGTTCAAACTCCATTGTCTTCTCACGGACAACAGCAGTAGTCGCTTCTTCAACATCGTCATACTCAGGATAGTCAATATTCACCTCGACTTGGGCAAGTGTATTGAGGATTTCTTGACGGGTATTATTGATAAGATCAGAAAGGGAACCATCTAATTGTTTGACCGCAATGTTCATGGCCTTGTCAGTCTTTGCACGGATGATGTCCATCACTGCCTCAGCCTGTGTCAAATCCACACGACCGTTTAGAAAGGCACGTTTGGTAAATTCACCAGGTTCTGCCAACCGAGCTCCTTCACGGATAGCTAGCTGGAGAATCTCATTGGTCACCGCAATCCCACCATGGGTGTTAATCTCGATAATATCTTCACGAGTGAAGGTTTTTGGAGATTTCATAGCCCCAACCATGACTTCGTCCATGACTTTACCAGTTAGTGGGTCGACGATATGGCCATAGTTGAGGGTGTGACTAGCAACATTGGTCAAGTCTTTTCCTTTAAAAATTTTCTGTGCAATAGCAAAACTGTCTGTTCCGCTCAGGCGGACAATACCAATAGCCCCTTCACCTAGTGGAGTAGATATAGCAGCGATGGTATCAAATTCACGTGTAATCATAATGTTTCCTTTAATTAATAGCTCTTTTCTTGGAAATTTTCCCAAGTATCCTTTCAAATTGTAACAAATTTGAACTATTTCTTCAATGGATGCTACTTGGAGATTGAAAAAGCCTAAGCAATTCTGCTTAAGCTAGCTTATTTGGTGCGCATTTCACCTTGAGGGAAGTAAGTTCCTTCTGGCATGTCGTTGATGATGACATGGACAGCAGATTGAGGTGCTCCAGTGTTACGGACAACCGCTTCCGTTACTTCCTTAGCAAGAGCCTTCTTTTGCTCGAGCGTGCGTCCTTCAAATAAATCGATGCGTACAAATGGCATAATAGCTTCCTCCACTAGTTTTTGATTTCTTCTATTTTACCACATTTTGCCGTTTAAAGCTTAAGAAAATTATGATATACTAGAATGTAGCAAAAATTTAGAAATGGACGTGAAGCAAGAAACATGGCACAGTTGTATTATCGTTATGGGACCATGAACTCTGGTAAGACGATTGAGATTCTCAAGGTGGCCTATAACTATGAGGAGCAAGGAAAAGGTGTTGTGATTATGACCTCAGCTCTTGATACTCGTGACGGTATTGGCTATGTGTCGAGTCGGATTGGCATGAAACGCCCTGCCATTGCGATTGAGGAAACAACTGATATCTTCGGCTATATCCGAGACTTATCAGAAAAACCTTACTGTGTGTTGGTTGATGAAGCCCAGTTTCTCAAACGTCATCATGTTTATGACCTAGCTCGTGTTGTGGACGAGTTAGATATACCCGTCATGGCTTTTGGTTTGAAAAATGATTTTCGAAATGAACTGTTCGAAGGTTCAAAATACCTCTTGCTCTTAGCAGACAAGATTGAAGAAATCAAGACCATCTGTCAGTACTGTAAGAAAAAGGCGACTATGGTGTTGCGAACTCAAGATGGTGTGCCAGTCTATGATGGCGAACAAATTCAGATCGGTGGAAATGAAACCTATATCTCAGTTTGCCGTAAACATTATTTTGCCCCTGAAATCAATAAGGAGAATGAAGAAAAATGAACATCTATGATCAACTACAAGCTGTAGAAGACCGTTATGAAGAATTAGGAGAGTTGCTCAGTGACCCAGATGTGGTTTCGGACACCAAGCGTTTCATGGATCTCTCAAAAGAAGAGGCTTCAAGCCGTGATACAGTGACGGCTTATCGAGAATACAAACAAGTCCTTCAAAACATCGTTGACGCTGAAGAGATGATTAAGGAATCAGGTGGAGATGCTGACTTGGAAGAAATGGCCAAGCAAGAGCTCAAAGATGCCAAGGCTGAAAAAGAAGAATACGAAGAAAAGCTGAAAATCTTGCTCCTTCCTAAAGATCCAAACGATGACAAGAATATCATCCTTGAAATCCGTGGCGCTGCTGGTGGAGACGAAGCAGCACTTTTCGCTGGAGATTTGCTAACCATGTACCAAAAGTATGCTGAAGCTCAAGGCTGGCGCTTTGAAGTCATGGAGGCTTCTATGAATGGTGTCGGTGGTTTCAAAGAAGTGGTTGCCATGGTTTCGGGGCAATCTGTTTACTCTAAACTCAAGTACGAATCTGGTGCTCATCGTGTGCAACGTGTTCCTGTGACAGAAAGCCAAGGCCGTGTTCATACTTCGACAGCAACAGTTCTTGTCATGCCTGAAGTCGAAGAAGTAGAATACGATATTGATCCAAAAGACCTTCGTGTCGACATCTATCACGCCTCTGGTGCTGGGGGACAGAACGTCAATAAGGTTGCGACAGCAGTTCGTATCGTTCACTTGCCAACCAATATCAAGGTTGAGATGCAGGAAGAACGTACCCAGCAGAAAAACCGTGAGAAAGCCATGAAAATCATTCGTGCCCGTGTTGCTGACCACTTTGCTCAGATTGCTCAGGATGAACAAGACGCTGAGCGTAAGTCAACGATTGGTACTGGTGACCGTTCAGAACGGATTCGTACTTATAACTTCCCACAAAACCGTGTCACAGATCACCGTATCGGCTTAACTCTCCAAAAACTAGATACCATTTTGTCTGGTAAATTGGACGAAGTTGTGGATGCCTTGGTGCTCTATGACCAAACACAAAAATTAGAAGAATTAAACAAATAATGAAATTAGCTCAATTATTTTCAGATTTTGAAGAAGAGTTGATAAGACAAGGAGAGGAAGCTGAAAGCCTCTCTTTTGTCTATCGTAGCCTGAAAAATCTATCTTTTACAGATTTCGTTTTTGCCCTCCAGCAGGAAGTGACGGAAGAGGAAGAAGTATTTGTAAAAGAAATTTTCCAACAGTTAGCAACTCATAAACCGGCACAGTACATCATTGGTCAGGCAGATTTTTATGGAATGCAGTTAAAAGTTGATGAGCGAGTATTGATCCCTCGTCCAGAAACAGAGGAGTTGGTGGAGCTTATCCTGGCTGAAAATCCTGAGACGAATTTTTCAGTTCTGGATATCGGAACAGGTAGTGGAGCCATTGCCCTTGCATTAGCAAAAAACAGATCAGCTTGGTCGGTGACGGCAGCAGATATTTCCCAAGAGGCTCTTAACCTTGCGTCCGAGAATGCTAAAAATCAAAAACTTAATATATTTTTCAAAAAATCTGATTGTTTTGCAGAAATTTCTGAAAAATATGATATAATTGTATCCAATCCACCCTATATCTCTCGTGAAGATGAGTCAGAGGTTGGCTTGAATGTCTTGCATTCGGAACCTCATCTAGCTCTTTTTGCAGACGAGGATGGCCTAGCTATTTACCGTAGAATTGCGGAAGATGCAACAGACTATCTCAAAGATGGTGGTAAGATTTACCTTGAAATTGGATACAAGCAAGGTCAAAGTGTTCCTGAACTTTTTAGGAAACATCTTCCTGAAAAACGATTACGAACACTTAAGGACCAGTTTGGTCAAGATAGGATGGTTGTAATTGATGATGGACAGGATTAGACAAGAGTTGGAAAATGGTGGAGCGGTCGTTCTACCTACTGAGACAGTTTACGGTCTCTTTGCCAAGGCTCTAGACGAAAAAGCAGTTGACCATGTTTACCAACTCAAACGTCGTCCAAGAGATAAGGCGCTTAACCTCAATATCGCCTCTCTAGAGGACATCTTGCACTTTTCTAAGAATCAGCCAACTTATCTACAAAAACTTGTAGAGACCTTTTTACCAGGTCCCTTAACCATTATTCTCGAAGCTAATGACCGAGTTCCCTATTGGGTCAATTCTGGTCTTGCAACTGTTGGATTTCGGATGCCTAGTCATCCCATTACCCTTGATTTGATTCGAGAGACAGGACCTCTGATTGGACCGTCAGCTAATATCTCAGGTCAGGCAAGTGGAGTGACTTTTAATCAAATTCTAGAGGATTTTGACCAAGAGGTTTTGGGTTTGGAAGACGATCCTTTTCTAACTGGACAGGATTCAACTATTTTGGATTTGTCTGGAGACAAGGTGAAAATCTTACGCCAAGGGGCCATTAAGCGAGAAGATATTCTTGCTCGGTTGCCAGAGATTTCTTTTGAGGAGGAATGAGATGTTAAGAGACTTAAGAGAAACTGATGTGAAAGCAATATGTGAGATCAACCAAGATGCTTTGGGCTATTCTTTTAGTCCAGAGGAAACGGCTAGTCAATTAGCTAGACTATCTCAGGATTCCCATCATTTCTTACTTGCTTATGAGGATGAATCTACTCATGCCTTGCTTGGATATGTCCACGCTGAGGTCTATGAATCACTTTATTCTAAAGCAGGATTTAATATTTTAGCTTTAGCAGTTTCACCTCAAGCACAAGGGCAAGGTATTGGTAAAAGCTTATTACAAGGGTTGGATCAAGAAGCAAAAAGACGTGGTTATGGGTTTATCCGCTTAAACTCTGCCGATCATCGTCTGGGTGCTCATGCATTTTATGAAAAAGTTGGTTATACTTGTGATAAAGTGCAGAAACGATTTATTCGCATCTTTTAGTTTATTTTCTTGTTGCAAAACAAACTAAAGGACCAGTCACACTATAAAGGAGAAGACCTATGATTTTTGACAAAGACGATTTTAAAGCATATGATGCTGATCTCTGGAATGCTATTGCCAAAGAAGAGGAACGCCAACAAAACAACATTGAGTTGATTGCTTCGGAAAACGTAGTTTCCAAGGCAGTTATGGCAGCTCAAGGGTCTATCTTGACGAATAAATACGCTGAAGGTTACCCAGGACGCCGTTATTATGGTGGAACAGATGTAGTAGACGTGGTGGAATCTCTAGCCATTGAACGCGCAAAAGAAATTTTCGGTGCAAAATTTGCCAATGTCCAACCACACTCAGGAAGCCAAGCTAACTGTGCAGCTTACATGGCCTTGATTGAGCCTGGCGATACGGTTATGGGAATGGATTTGGCTGCAGGTGGTCACTTGACTCATGGGGCTCCTGTTAGCTTCTCAGGTCAAACCTACAACTTTGTTTCTTATAGTGTTGATCCTGAAACGGAACTCTTGGATTTTGATGCTATCTTGAAACAAGCCCAAGAAGTAAAACCAAAATTGATCGTAGCAGGTGCTTCAGCCTATTCTCAAATTATCGACTTCTCAAAATTCCGTGAAATCGCAGATGCTGTTGGGGCTAAGCTTATGGTGGATATGGCCCATATCGCTGGTTTGGTTGCAGCTGGTTTTCACCCAAGCCCAGTGCCATACGCTCATATCACTACAACAACGACCCACAAAACTCTTCGTGGCCCACGTGGTGGTTTGATTTTGACCAATGATGAAGACTTAGCTAAGAAAATTAATTCAGCTATTTTCCCAGGTATTCAGGGTGGTCCTTTGGAGCATGTTGTGGCAGCTAAGGCTGTTTCTTTCAAAGAAGTTTTGGATCCAGCCTTCAAGGAATATGCTGCTAATGTTATCAAGAACAGCAAGGCTATGGCAGATGTCTTCTTGCAAGACCCTGATTTTCGTATCATTTCTGGTGGGACTGAAAACCACCTCTTCCTAGTTGATGTGACTAAAGTTGTAGAAAACGGAAAAGTTGCTCAAAACTTGCTGGATGAAGTCAATATTACCCTAAATAAAAACTCAATCCCTTACGAAACCTTGTCACCATTCAAGACAAGTGGGATTCGTATCGGATCTGCAGCCATTACTGCTCGTGGATTTGGTGAAGAAGAGAGTCGCAAAGTGGCTGAACTCATCATTAAAACCCTTAAGAATGCAGAAAATGAGGCTGTATTAGAAGAAGTGAGAAGTGCAGTCAAAGAATTGACAGATGCCTTCCCATTATACGAGGACTAAAACTTTTATGGACATTTATATTAAGAAAGCCATTATTCACCAGTTCAGTCCGGATGATACCGAGCTGTTCCTAGCGGATAAGCTTCTCAATATTACTCCAAAAATCGAAGAATACCTGCGTAGAAAAATTGAACGTGTGTATTCAGATGAAGCTAAGACTGGGATTTTCGAAGAAGAAAATCCCTTCTTCAATCACATCACAGACGATTTGTTGGAGACATCAGTAACACTGGCTAATCTCTGGAAAGAAGAGTTCAGTATTTCTGAAAACCTCAAGACTAATGACTTGATTTTTGTGCAATTTTCTAAAGAAGGTGTAGAACATTTTGCTTTCTTACGAATTGCCCTGCGTGAGACCCTGACTCACCTCGGTGGAGAAGTTGATAATCCAATCAAGCTGACTCAGAATAACCTGCCTGGATTTGGAACGGGTGCTGACGAAGCCTTGGTGGTTAATCTTCAAAGTCGCAAGTACCATCTGATTGAAAAACGAATCAAGTACAATGGGACTTTTTTGAACTATTTTTCAGATAATCTTCTTGCTGTCGCTCCTAAGATTTCTCCTAAGAAATCTATCAAAGAACTAGAAAAAACGGCCCAGAGAATTGCTGAATCTTTTAACACAGATGATTTTCAATTTCAATCCAAGGTCAAATCAGCGATTTTCAACAACCTAGAAGAAAGCAATGAATTGTCACCTGAAAAATTGGCTAATGACCTTTTTGATAACAACCTGACGGCTCGTTTGAGCTTTATTGATCAAGTTAAAGAAGCTGTCCCAGAACCTGTTCAATTTGATGAAATTGATGCCAGTCGTCAGCTTAAAAAATTTGAAAACCAAAAACTTTCCTTGTCAAACGGAATTGAGCTCATCGTTCCTAATAACGTCTATCAAGATGCTGAGTCTGTTGAGTTTATCCAAAATGATAATGGAACCTACTCTATCTTAATCAAAAATATCGAGGATATTCAAAGTAAATAATGTTTAAACGAATTCGAAGAGTGCTTGTACTAGCAGTCTTCCTTTTTGCTGGCTATAAAGCTTACCGAGTTCACCAAGATGTCAAACAAGTCATGACCTATCAACCCATGGTGCGAGAAATCTTGAGTGAAAAAGATACCCCAGCAAACGAAGAGCTTGTGCTCGCTATGATTTATACTGAAACAAAAGGAAAAGAAGGCGATGTTATGCAGTCTAGTGAGTCTGCAAGTGGTTCAACCAATACCATCAATGATAATGCCTCTAGCATTCGACAAGGTGTGCAAACTCTGACAGACAATCTTTATCTGGCCCAGAAGAAGGGGGTAGATGTCTGGACGGCTGTTCAAGCCTATAATTTTGGACCTGCCTATATCGATTTTATCGCCCAAAATGGTAAGGAAAACACCTTGGCTCTGGCCAAACAGTACTCTCGTGAGACTGTTGCTCCCTTGCTTGGCAATACCACTGGAAAGACTTATAGTTATATTCACCCTATTTCCATTTTTCACGGTGCCGAACTCTATGTAAATGGAGGAAACTATTATTATTCTAGGCAGGTGCAACTCAACCTTTACATCATCAAATGTTTCACTTTCTTTTCAACATCTGGCTAGACCAGGTGTTTTTGTTATAAGTTTTCTTTAAGATAGATATATTACTCTAGAAAGGTAAAGGAGGAAATTCCCTATGAGAAAGAAACTCTTTCTGACTAGTGCTGCGGTCTTGTGGGCAGTAACAGCTATGAATAGCGTCCATGCAGCAACAGATGTTCAAAAAGTTATCGATGAAACCTATGTCCAACCTGAATATGTCCTAGGTTCATCATTGTCTGAAGATCAAAAAAATCAAACCCTTAAAAAACTAGGCTACAATGCCTCAACAGACACCAAAGAGCTCAAGACCATGACACCTGATGTCTATTCTAAAATCATGAATGTGGCAAATGACTCTAGTTTACAGTTGTATTCATCAGCCAAGATTCAAAAACTAGGTGACAAGTCGCCACTTGAGGTCAAGATTGAAACACCAGAAAACATTACTAAGGTGACTCAGGATATGTACCGCAATGCGGCCGTAACTTTGGGTGTGGAACACGCAAAAATCACTGTAGCAGCACCTATTCCCGTTACAGGAGAAAGTGCTTTAGCAGGGATTTATTATTCGCTAGAAGCTAATGGAGCCAAGGTGCCACAAGCCAACAAAGAGTTGGCTCAAGAAGAGTTGAAGGCTTTGTCTGATATCAATGCTGAAAACAAGGACAAAACTGGCTATGATGCTAATAAATTGAACGTTGCCCTAGCTGATATCAAATCAGGACTCGCCAAAGCTAAAGAAAGCAAGGGAAATCTGACAGAGGAAGATGTCCGTAAAATCGTTGAAGATACCTTAAAAAATTACAAACTTGATCAGGTTATAACAGGAAACCAAATCAATATCATCATCAATTTTGCTTTGAATCTCTCAAAGAGTGATATCCTCAGCAATACGGACTTCACTAAAACCTTGAATGACCTTAAACAAAGCATCGTATCACAAGCTGGCGACAGTTTTAAAAATATTAACCTTAACTTTGATGCGGATAAGGCGCTAGAGGACGGCGGTAATTTCCTAAGCTCCCTCTGGCAAGCCATTGTCAACTTCTTCAAGAGTTTTGGTTCTTAAGAAATTTCATGGTATAATAGATGGTAACCGTAACGTTGCCGTCTTTTTTGTCGGTCAATAGAAAGAGAAGAGAATGTTAAAGAAAAATGATATTGTAGAAGTTGAAATTGTTGACTTGACCCATGAAGGAGCAGGAGTTGCCAAGGTGGATGGTTTGGTCTTTTTTGTAGAGAATGCTTTACCGAGTGAAAAAATTCTCATGCGAGTTCTCAAGGTCAATAAAAAGATTGGTTTTGGAAAAGTAGAAGAATACCTTGTCCAATCACCACACCGTAATCAAGATCTAGATTTGGCTTACCTGCGTTCAGGAATCGCGGATTTAGGTCATCTTGCCTATCCAGAACAGCTCAAATTTAAAACCAAGCAAGTTAAGGATAGTCTATATAAGATTGCTGGAATTGATGATATAGAGGTTGCTGAAACACTTGGTATGAAAAATCCAGTCAAGTACCGCAACAAGGCGCAGGTGCCTGTTCGTCGTGTTAATGGTGTCTTGGAAACAGGATTTTTCCGTAAGAATTCGCATGACCTCATGCCTCTAGAAGATTTCTTTATCCAAGATCCTGTGATTGATGAGGTAGTAGTAGCCCTACGTGATTTGCTCCGCCGTTATGATTTGAAACCTTATGATGAAAAGGAACAAGCTGGCTTGATTCGAAATCTTGTGGTGCGTCGCGGACACTATTCAGGACAAATCATGGTTATTTTGGTGACAACTCGTCCCAAAGTTTTCCGAGTGGAGCAATTAATTGAACAATTGCTCAAGCAGTTCCCAGAGATTGTGTCTGTTATGCAAAATATCAACGACCAAAATACTAATGCAATTTTTGGTAAGGAATGGAAGACTCTTTATGGTCAAGACTATATTACTGATCGGATGTTGGGCAATGATTTCCAAATCGCTGGTCCAGCCTTCTATCAGGTCAATACAGAAATGGCTGAGAAACTCTATCAAACGGCTATTGACTTTGCTGAATTAAAAGAAGATGATGTGGTCATTGATGCCTATTCTGGTATCGGGACAATTGGTCTTTCTGTTGCGAAACATGTCAAGGAAGTCTATGGTGTTGAAGTAATTCCAGAAGCGGTTGAGAATAGCAAGAAGAATGCTCAGCTGAACAATATTTCAAACGCCCACTATGTATGTGATACTGCTGAAAATGCCATGAAAAATTGGCTCAAGGAAGGAATTCAACCAAGTCTTATCCTAGTGGACCCACCAAGAAAAGGACTCACCGAGAGCTTTATCAAAGCTAGTACCCAAACAGGAGCTGATCGCATTGCCTATATCTCATGTAATGTCGCTACTATGGCGCGTGATATCAAACTCTACCAAGAATTGGGATATGAATTGAAGAAAGTACAGCCGGTTGATCTGTTTCCTCAAACGCATCACGTGGAGTGTGTAGTGTTGCTACAACGAAAAAAAGGGTGAAAATCCTTGATTTTAAGCTATTTTACAAGCATTTTGTCTTTGTAGATAAAGGCAATTTTGACGTCAAAAAAGTCCTAAAAAGGCACATAGATGTATATGTATTTGTAGATGTCGTTTGCGCATCGGAAAAATGAATACAACAATAAATATTTATCTAAAGAGAGAACAATTGTATATTGTTCTCCTTTTTTTATTTTCAGGAGGGAAAATGACAAAAGAATTACAATCATCACGCTATATTGTCATTTCATTTTTAGTACGTGAAATGGGAATAGATATTGTTGAGGCCATCTCTCTTATGGCTGAATTAGAAAAAAGTGGCTTGGTTCGCTTGGAATCAAGTGGAGATTTAATACTCAAATTTTTATTTTCAGGAGGGAAAATGACAAAAGAATTACAATCATCACGCTATATTGTCATTTCATTTTTAGTACATGAAATGGGAATAGATATTGTTGAGGCCATCTCTCTTATGGCTGAATTAGAAAAAAGTGGCTTGGTTCGCTTGGAATCAAGTGGAGATTTAATACTCAAAGAACTTGGAGGAGCGCTATGAAACGAATTACCGCAAATCAATACCAAACTTCAGAACGGTACTATAAATTACCTAAAATTCTTTTTGAGGATGAGAAATATATTGATATGAAACTAGAAGTAAAGGTGGCTTATTCTATTTTAAAAGATCGTTTAGAATTATCTCTCAGTCGTGGTTGGATAGATGAAGAAGGAGCAGTCTATTTAGTATTTTCTAATTCTAAACTGATGAAGCTATTAGGTTGTTCGAAGTCAAAATTACTGTCCATCAAAAAAACTCTTAAAGAATATGACTTAATTGATGAAGTTCAACAGTCTTCAAGTGAGAAAGGAAGACTAGCTAATAAGATTTATTTAGGGGAATTATCTTCTAGCCCAGTAGGTAACTCAAACAGACCTAGTGTTAAAAAAAGACTAGGGCAGGTTGAAAATGAAACGGCCCCCGTCTCATATTCAGCCCCTAGTGAGACTGAAGTTAGTGAGACTAAATATAGTGAGACTGATTCTTTATTTATTGAGGATGAGGAGGATAGGAATACTCAACCTATCTTGAAAAGAAAAGTAGAGAAGGTCACAAAATATGATCGAGATTATATTTGGGGATTGGTACAAGATCAATTTAGACGAGAAGGTTTTTCTGAAACAGCCAGTGAAATTGCTATGACTGATTTTGAGAGAATCTATCAGTATGCTCTAGATAATGTTCGCTTTGTTAGACGAGCGGAAGTGCTTGCCGAATTTGTGTTTAATGGCTTGTATTCCGTTTGGAACAACCGTGTTAGAAAAGGAGGTGGTTAAATGTCGCCAATCGAGTGGGTATTAGTCATTCTTATTTTAATTTCAAGTGGAGTGACACTTTGGACATTGATAGTCGATCAGAAAGGGGTGATAAAGAAATGAGATTTATTGATTTATTTTCAGGTATCGGTGGCTTTCGGCTTGGAATGGAAAGTGTTGGACACGAGTGTATTGGATTTTGTGAGATTGATAAATTTGCTAGAGAATCTTATAAGTCCATTTTTCAAACGAAAGGAGAAATAGAATTTCATGACATACGAGATGTTTCAGATGACGAATTTAAAAAACTTAGAGGCAAAGTCGATGTCATCTGTGGGGGATTCCCTTGTCAAGCATTTTCAATCGCAGGAAGACGATTGGGATTTGAAGATACTAGAGGAACTTTGTTCTTTGAAATTGCTCGGGCGGCCAAACAAATCCAACCACGTTTTCTTTTTCTTGAAAATGTTAAAGGCCTACTCAATCACGATAAGGGACGGACGTTCACCACAATCCTTACCACACTTGATGAGTTGGGGTTTGATGTTGAGTGGCAGGTGCTTAACAGTAAGGATTTTGGCGTTCCCCAAAACAGAGAGAGGGTGTTTATTATCGGACATTCTAGAAAGAAAGGTACCAGACTCCTATTTCCTTTCAGACGAGAAGGTCAAGCAACTAACTCTGAGACTTTGAAAGCACTAGGAAATTTGAATCCATCAAAAAGTGGAATGAGTTGTAAAGTCTATTATTCAGAAGGTCTTGCGCCAACCTTAGTTCGTGGAAAAGGAGAAGGATTTAAGGTTGCGATTCCTTGTATGACACCAGACAGATTAGAAAAAAGACAAAATGGTAGGCGTTTTAAGGATAATCAAGAGCCAATGTTTACTTTAAATACTCAGGATCGTCATGGTATTGTCGTTGTTGGAGATTTACCGACTAGCTTTAAGGAAACTGGTCGCGTATATGGAAGTGAGGGATTATCTCCAACTCTGACAACGATGCAAGGTGGAGATAAAATCCCCAAAATACTAATTCCAGAACCAATCCAATTTTTAAAAGTCCGGGAAGCAACGAAAAAAGGATATGCTCAAGCAGAAGTAGGAGATTCCATCAATTTTGAAAGACCAAATTCTCAGTATCGTCGTGGTAGAGTTGGCAAAGGTATAGCGAATACGTTAACAACTAGTGGACAAATGGGAGTAGTAGTTGCTAGCTATGAAGGAGAAGATAAACAAGTTTACCATGTAGCCGGTGTATTAATAGAAGGACAATTTTACCGTCTGAGAATTCGACGAATCACTCCTAAAGAGTGTTTTCGCTTGCAGGGTTTTCCTGATTGGGCTTTTGAAGCTGCTAGAAAAGTCTCTAGTAATAGTCAGCTCTATAAACAAGCTGGTAATAGTGTAACCGTTCCTGTGATTGCCACAATCGCAAAGAAATTAAAAGAAATAGAGGAAAAAGATGAAAGCTTTAAATAAAGAGTCAATACTAGATTGTGATGAATTAGAAACACAATTACATGATGCAGAGATCAAACAGCTAGATGAACAAATATTTTTGATGCCCAATTATCCATGTGAGTTTGAAGTGACATTTTTAGATGATTACCATAAAAAACACAACTACCCCCTATTTTACGAATCCTACCTTCAAAACGTTATGGAATTCCTTGAAAGTCAGGATATAAAGAATGGAGCTGATGCCTTTGTAGATGATCATCAAAATCTTGTTTTTGTTTTATATGGACAAGGCTATCGAGTCGAGGGAAAAGAGGGAATACTTAAAACCCAAGTAACTGTAAAAGCTTATGATGAAGACAAGAAACCGATTAACTTCGCAAATTTATTAGATTCCTTAATCGTCTCAGAATATCAAATGGAACCGAGTCTTTGGGAGGTCTCCCATGATTGATCTCTATCTAAGTAAAAATAGCCAAAGAAATCAACTTCTTTTAGACTTCTTCCAAAACTATGGCATCGAGGTATCTTGTCATTCAGTTTCTGAAATGACAAAGGACAAATTAATTGAAATGATGAGCTATTCTTCAGATTGTTTTGAGTTTTTATCTCCCAATTTATTACGATTTAAGAATCGTGACAATCTAAGATTAACGGATTTCATCGAAATGATATTAAAAAATCCTGAACTAAGCATCAGACTTCCTCTTGCAGTTTCAAATAAGAGAGTTTATCCAAATCTGAATTTGGAAGAGGCTAGAGCTCTATTGCCAAGAGATACGAAACAATTGATTTACATGGCACAAACACATTATTTATCTAACTAAAGGAGAAGCAATATGGCTGAACGATTTTGGGAGAACTTGTCCATTATTTTGGCTGAAAGAAATATCAGCTGGATTGAGTTAACCAGAAAAATGTTTGCGGGAGAGTTTCACTATCCAAGTGAATTGAATCGTTTGTATCAAAAGATACGCCACTACAAGATGGAACAACGAATGCCTCAAAGTCCATGGGTAGAAAGGATTGTGCAGGTATTAGATTTAGATTATGAAGATTTATTTCGGAGGTAACTATGAAAAGAATAATTCCAGTGTATATATTCCAACAAGTAAATGTTTTATTGGTATCCCTATACTTACTGAAATTGCTTTGTATTAGTGAGTTAACCATACTACAGATTCTCTATTGTGCGTCGCTCATTTCTTTTTTATGGATGTATGGTCAACGAAAACAAGTTGTCAAGGTCAATATGAAAACTAGGATGAAATGGCTTGGTATTGGATTCGTTAGCCTACTGATTATAAGTCTATGTTTTAGTCTGATTCATGCTCAAGGAAGCACGAATCAAGCAAACTTAATTGGGCTTCAACATCAAGTTCCTTGGTTTTCATTTTTATTGTTCTTAATCAATGCGAGTATGGTTGAAGAATTTTTGTATCGAGAAATTTTATGGAACTTGGCTAGAAAATTAGATATTCGAGTTGCTTTGACAAGTGTTTTATTTGCCTTAGCACATCATCCAGGAACCATTCTAGGTTGGTGTTTGTATGTTTCACTTGGGATGTTTTTAGGGCTTGTACGCTATAAATCTGACTTATGGGGCAGTATGGGTCTACATTTAGTGTGGAACCTATCAGTCTATGTCTTATTTTTTCTTTAATAATAGCTGGTCTGTCTTACGTATGGATTAATTTTCATAATAAAAACATCATAAAATCCCAATTATCTGCATAAACACTGGAGACACTGCACCTTATCAAGGATAAAACCAATTAAATTACTACTGATTTACTACGTATGAATGAGCTTTGGTACGACGATTTTCCTTGAAAGGTGAAGATTTAATAGATACCTCCAGCACAAATTGAATATTCATAAAGGTAGACACTTCAACAATGAGGTGTCTATTTTTGTATTTAATTTGAAAGGTCGTGATAATGATGGAAAGAAAAACTTTGGAAAGGAAATGTCGTTCTCCTACGAAAGATACGCTGAAAACATAAAAATCAATAGATCACAGAAAGGACGAAAAAATATGGAACTAAAATTTGTTATTCCCAACATGGAAAGACTTTTGGAAACTTAGAATTTGCCGGTGAGGATAAAGTCATACAAAGAAGAATCAACGGACAGCTTACGGTCTTATCAAGAAGCTACAACCTCTATTCCGATGTGCAGAGAGCAGACGATATTATCGTGATACTTCCGGCAGAAGCAGGCGAAAAGAACTTTGCCTTTGAGGAAAAAGTAAAACTCATCCATCCCCGTATCAGAGCAGAGGGATATAAAATCGGCACACGAGGATTTACCAATTACATTCTGGAAGCCGACGACATGATAAAGGCATAGAAAGCGAGGAAAAGAAATGAGATTAGCAAACGGTATCGTCTTAGAAAAGGAAGCGACATTTGGAGAGTTGAAATTCTCCGCACTTCGCCGTGAGGTACGCATTCAAAAGGAAGATGGCACGCTTTCGGAAGAAATTAAGGAGCGTACCTATGACCTCAAATCCAAAGGACAGGGACGAATGATTCAGGTGAGCATTCCTGCAAGCGTTCCGCTGAAAGAATTTGACTATAACGCACATGTAGAGCTTATCAATCCGGTAGCCGATACGGTAGCGACCGCAACCTTTCAGGGGGCAGAGGTGGACTGGTATATCAAGGCAGATGATATTGTGCCGGCGAAGGATTCAGGAAATTTCAAGAGGGAAGCTCCTAAAAAAGAACCCATATCTGAAAAGTAAGGTAAAGAACGCAAATCGAAAGGAGAAACAGGCACATGAAACAGTGGCTTCTTTCCGGTAAACGGATTCGACCAAGCGATAAGGATTTGGTCTTTCATACAGCCGTATCAATATTCCTGCCGGTTTTTATTCTTGTTGTTGCCCTGTTTCATGCAAAGACAATCTCAGAGATAAACTGGCAGGATTTTCATTTACCAAAAGCAGGTGAAATCAATGTTCCCTATCTTTCCATAAGCTGTATTAGCTCCGGTGTTATCTGCCTGCTGCTTGTTTTGGTGATTAAACGCTATCGCTATGACTGGATAAAACAGCTCTATCATCGTCAGAAATTAGCCAGAATGATACTGGAAAACAAATGGTATGAAGCAAAGCAGGTAAAATCAGAGGGGATTTTTAAAGATTCTTCCAGCCGGACAAGAGAAAAGATAAGCTACTTCCCGAAAGTCTATTACCGCATGAAAAACGGTCTGATTCAGATACGTGTAGAAATTACGCTGGGCAAGTATCAGGAACAGCTCCTGCATTTGGAGAAAAAGCTGGAGAGCGGCTTATATTGTGAGCTGACCGAAAAGGAGCTGAAAGATTCCTATGTGGAATATACCCTGCTTTATGACATGATTGCCAATCGTATTTCCATTGACGAGGTACAGGCAAAAAGCGGAAAGCTACGCCTTATGAAAAATATATGGTGGGAATATGACAAGCTCCCTCATATGTTAATTGCCGGTGGTACAGGCGGCGGTAAAACCTATTTTATCCTGACACTGATTGAAGCCCTGCTCCGTACAAATGCAAAGCTGTATATCCTTGACCCGAAAAATGCCGATCTTGCCGACTTAGGCTCTGTTATGAAAGAGGTGTATTTTCAAAAGGAAGATATCCTTTCCTGTATTGACAGATTCTATGAAGAAATGGTGAAGCGAAGCCTCGCCATGAAAGAAATGGAAAACTATAAAACAGGCGAAAATTATTCCTACTTGGGGCTTCCGGCTCATTTCCTGATTTTTGATGAATATGTCGCTTTTATGGAAATGCTGGGAACAAAGGAGAATACTGCCGTCTTAAATAAATTAAAGCAGATTGTCATGTTAGGTCGTCAGGCAGGATTTTTCCTAATATTAGCCTGTCAAAGACCGGACGCAAAATACCTTGGCGACGGAATCCGTGACCAGTTTCATTTCAGAGTAGCTTTAGGTCGTATGTCTGAAATGGGATACGGCATGATGTTTGGAAGTGATGTGCAAAAGGATTTCTTCTCAAAACAAATCAAAGGGCGTGGCTATGTTGATGTGGGAACAAGCGTCATATCTGAATTTTATACGCCCCTTGTTCCCAAAGGACATGATTTTTTAGAGGAGATACGGAAACTCACAGACGGCAGGCAGGACGCACAAAAGGCGTGCGAAGCGTAAGCCTTGCCGTGCGGACGGTTTGCCGGTTGGTGTGGCGGCAGCCACGCCAACCATTCAACCCCCCGTATCTAACAGGGGGGTACAAATCGACAGGAAACAGTCAAAAAAACATTAGAAAATCCTTTGGTTACAAGGGATTTACAAAATTTCAGCGTATGTCAAATGGGCTTTAAAAGTTGACATACGCCTTTTTGATTGGAGGGATTTTTACTGAATGAACAAACTTGGTTACAGCATTTAAAAGAAAAACGCTTGGCTTATGGACTATCTCAAAACCGTTTAGCTGTTGCGACTGGTATTACAAGGCAGTATCTAAGCGATATTGAAACAGGAAAAGTCAAGCCATCAGAGGATTTACAGCAGTCCCTTTGGGAAGCTCTGGAACGCTTCAATCCCGACGCTCCCCTTGAAATGCTGTTTGATTATGTAAGGATTCGCTTTCCGACAACAGACGTACAGCAGGTGGTCGAAAACATCTTACAACTGAAACTGTCCTATTTTCTTCATGAGGACTATGGTTTCTATTCTTATTCAGAGCATTATGCTTTAGGCGACATATTCGTCCTTTGCTCCCATGAACTGGACAAAGGAGTTCTGGTGGAATTGAAAGGTCGTGGGTGCAGACAATTTGAAAGCTATCTTCTGGCACAACAAAGAAGCTGGTATGAGTTCTTTATGGACGTTTTGGTGGCTGGCGGTGTGATGAAACGCCTTGACCTTGCCATTAACGATAAGACAGGGATTTTGAATATCCCTGTACTCACTGAAAAGTGCCAACAGGAAGAATGTATCTCCGTCTTCCGCAGTTTTAAAAGCTATCGCAGTGGCGAACTGGTACGCAAAGAGGAAAAGGAATGTATGGGAAACACCCTCTATATCGGTTCATTACAAAGTGAAGTTTATTTCTGTATCTATGAAAAGGACTACGAGCAGTACAAGAAAAATGATATTCCCATTGAAGACGCAGAAGTAAAAAACCGTTTTGAGATTCGATTGAAAAATGAGCGTGCCTATTATGCAGTCCGTGATTTACTCGTCTATGACAATCCAGAGCATACCGCCTTTAAAATTATCAATCGGTATATCCGTTTTGTAGATAAAGACGATTCCAAACCTCGTTCTGATTGGAAACTGAATGAAGAATGGGCTTGGTTTATTGGGAACAATCGTGAACGATTAAAACTAACCACAAAACCAGAGCCTTACTCCTTCCAAAGGACGCTGAACTGGCTATCTCATCAAGTTGCCCCGACCTTAAAGGTTGCGATTAAACTTGATGAAATCAACCAGACGCAGGTTGTAAAAGACATTCTCGACCATGCGAAACTGACAGACCGACACAAGCAGATTTTGAAGCAACAGTCAGTAAAAGAACAGGACGTGATAACAACAAAAAAATAACTCAAATACAAATTCATTGAATATAGAGAGGAGAACATTTTTATGAATTTTGGACAAAACCTTTATAACTGGTTTCTATCAAACGCTCAATCACTGGTGCTTTTAGCAATCGTTGTGATTGGCTTGTATCTTGGCTTCAAGCGTGAGTTTAGCAAACTGATTGGCTTTTTAATTATTGCGATTATTGCGGTTGGCTTAGTCTTCAACGCTGCTGGAGTAAAAGACATTTTACTAGAGCTATTCAATCGCATTATTGGTGCTTAAATAAAACCGTTCTTTTGTGGAATATAAGTGGTTTTCTTATGTTCCGCAAAGGAATGGTACACCAAACGAAGTGCGGTAGGGATTTTTGAATCTCTACAAAGAAAGGACGTGAATATATGGACGATATGCAAGTCTATATTGCGAATTTAGGCAAATACAATGAGGGCGAATTGGTCGGTGCGTGGTTTACCTTTCCCATTGACTTTGAGGAAGTCAAAGAGAAAATCGGCTTGAATGATGAATATGAGGAATACGCCATTCATGACTACGAGTTACCCTTTACGGTTGACGAATACACTTCCATTGGCGAACTCAATCGACTATGGGAAATGGTATCGGAATTACCCGAAGAATTACAATCGGAGCTATCTGCTCTGCTCACTCATTTTTCAAGCATTGAAGAACTAAGCGAACATCAAGAGGATATTATCATTCATTCCGATTGTGATGATATGTATGACGTGGCACGCTACTACATTGAAGAAACGGGTGCTTTAGGCGAAGTACCAGCTAGTCTTCAAAACTATATTGATTATCAAGCCTATGGTCGGGATTTAGACCTTTCAGGAACGTTTATCTCAACCAATCATGGGATTTTTGAAATCGTCTATTAAATCTGTCGGTACATTACTACTGGCAGATTTTCTATTTTACGGGGTGGCTCAATCAGCTACCCCTATTTTTTATGAAAGGATTGATTACATGAAGAAAATACGAAGCTATACCAGTATCTGGTCTGTGGAAAAGGTACTGTATTCTATCAATGATTTTAGACTTCCGTTTCCCATAACCTTTACGCAAATGACATGGTTTGTCGTGTCACTCTTTGCAGTGATGATACTTGGCAACTTGCCCCCTCTTTCCATGATAGAGGGAGCATTTCTCAAATACTTTGGGATTCCTGTGGCTTTCACATGGTTTATGTCTACAAAAACTTTTGATGGTAAAAAGCCTTATGGATTTTTGAAGTCTGTCATTGCTTATGCACTGCGACCAAAGCTGACCTATGCAGGAAAAAAAGTAACGCTTGGCAGAAACCAGCCACAAGAAGCCATTACAGCAGTTAGGAGTGAATTTTATGGCATATCCAATTAAATACATTGAAAACAATCTCGTCTGGAATAAAGACGGGGAATGTTATGCTTACTATGAGCTTGTTCCTTACAATTACTCATTTCTAAGTCCAGAACAGAAAATACAAGTGCATGATTCTTTCAGACAGCTTATCGCACAAAATCGTGATGGCAAAATTCATGCTTTACAAATCAGTACAGAATCCAGCATACGTTCTGCACAAGAGCGTTCCAAAAATGAAGTCACTGGCAAGCTCAAAGCGGTTGCCTATGACAAAATCGACCAACAGACAGACGCTTTAATATCCATGATTGGCGAAAATCAAGTGAACTACCGTTTCTTTATCGGCTTTAAGTTGCTTCTCAACGATCAGGAGTTTTCTATGAAAAGTCTTACCGTTGAAGCAAAAAATGCTTTGTCTGATTTTGTCTATGATGTGAACCATAAGCTGATGGGCGATTTTGTTAGTATGAGTAATGATGAAATCCTGCGTTTTCAGAAGATGGAAAAGCTCTTAGAAAATAAAATCTCTCGTCGTTTCAAAATCCGCAGGTTAGATAAGGACGACTTCGGCTATCTGATTGAACACCTTTACGGACAGACAGGCACTGCCTATGAAGAGTATGAGTACCATCTATCAAAGAAAAAGCTGGATAATGAAACGCTGATTAAATACTATGACTTGATTAAGCCTACTCGCTGTTTGGTGGAAGAAAAACAGCGATATTTGAAAATCCAGCAGGAAGATGAAACCGTCTATGTAGCTTACTTTACCATTAACAGCATTGTCGGAGAACTGGACTTCCCGTCCTCTGAAATCTTCTACTACCAGCAACAGCAATTTACATTCCCGATTGATACGTCAATGAATGTGGAAATTGTAGCGAATCGTAAAGCCCTATCTACTGTCCGCAATAAAAAGAAAGAACTGAAAGACTTGGATAACCACGCTTGGCAAAGTGATAATGAAACCAGCTCCAATGTGGCGGAAGCTCTGGAAAGTGTGAATGAGCTGGAAACCAATTTAGACCAAAGCAAGGAATCTATGTACAAGCTGTCTTATGTGGTAAGGGTATCAGCAAATGATCTTGACGAACTCAAACGTCGTTGTAATGAAGTGAAAGATTTTTATGACGATTTAAGCGTAAAACTGGTACGACCATTTGGGGATATGCTCGGCTTACATGAAGAATTTTTACCTGCCAGCAAGCGTTATATGAATGATTATATTCAATACGTGACCTCTGATTTCCTCGCTGGTTTAGGTTTTGGTGCTACTCAAATGCTGGGGGAAAATGAGGGGATTTATGTTGGCTACAGCTTAGATACTGGACGCAATGTCTATCTGAAACCTGCTCTTGCCAGTCAAGGGGTTAAGGGTTCAGTAACCAATGCGTTAGCGTCGGCTTTTGTTGGTTCGCTGGGTGGTGGTAAATCCTTTGCGAATAACCTTATCGTCTATTATGCGGTGCTTTATGGGGCACAAGCAGTGATTGTAGACCCAAAAGCAGAACGTGGCAGATGGAAAGAAACCTTGCCAGAGATTTCCCATGAAATCAATATCGTCACTCTGACTTCTGATGAGAAAAACAAAGGCTTACTTGACCCTTATGTGATTATGAAAAATCCCAAAGATTCTGAATCACTGGCTATTGATATTCTGACATTCCTTACGGGGATTTCCTCTCGTGATGGGGAACGCTTCCCAATCCTTAGAAAAGCCATTCGTGCAGTAACCAATAGTGAAGTACGAGGGTTGATGAAAGTGATTGAGGAATTACGGGTTGAGAATACGCCACTAAGTACCAGTATAGCCGACCATATCGAAAGTTTTACAGACTATGACTTTGCACATTTATTATTCAGTAATGGTTATGTGGAGCAGTCTATCAGCTTAGAAAAACAACTGAACATTATACAGGTTGCGGACTTGGTACTTCCCGACAAGGAAACTTCCTTTGAGGAATATACCACTATGGAGCTTTTATCCGTTGCTATGCTGATTGTCATTAGTACCTTTGCTTTAGACTTTATCCATACAGACCGAAGCATTTTCAAGATTGTAGATTTAGACGAAGCATGGAGCTTTTTACAGGTAGCACAAGGAAAAACACTATCTATGAAGCTGGTTCGGGCTGGTCGTGCTATGAACGCTGGGGTATATTTCGTGACCCAAAATACAGACGACCTCTTAGATGAAAAACTGAAAAATAACCTCGGCTTAAAATTTGCATTTCGTTCCACTGACCTTAACGAGATTAAAAAGACCTTAGCCTTTTTTGGTGTAGACCCAGAGGACGAAAACAATCAGAAGCGATTGCGTGATTTGGAAAACGGGCAATGCCTTATCAGTGATTTATATGGTCGTGTCGGTGTGATACAGTTCCACCCTGTATTTGAAGAACTGCTCCATGCCTTTGATACCAGACCACCTGTGCGAAAAGAGGTGTAAATGTGAAACCATCAATAGTAAACAGAATAAAATCAAACTGGACGCTGAAACGTCTAGGTAAAGTGGCAATGACAGTGGCTTTCACACTTGTGATTGCCATTTTTCTTTTAGCCATGCTGGGAACGGTGGTTCAAGCTGCGGGCTTGGTAGATGATACGGTCAATGTGGCAAATGAATACAGCCGATACCCACTTGAAAACTATCAACTGGATTTTTATGTGGATAATAGCTGGGGCTGGCTTCCGTGGAACTGGTCGGACGGGATTGGAAAACAGGTCATGTATGGACTATATGCCATTACCAATTTTATTTGGACAATCAGTTTGTATGTTTCCAATGCGACAGGTTACTTAGTACAGGAAGCCTATTCCTTAGACTTCATTTCCGCTACAGCAGATTCCATTGGTAAGAATATGCAGACCTTAGCTGGTGTGAGTGCAAACGGATTTTCAACAGAGGGTTTCTATGTTGGATTCCTCTTACTCTTGATTTTGGTTCTTGGGGTTTATGTTGCCTATACGGGACTGATAAAGAGAGAAACCACAAAGGCAATTCATGCCATTATGAATTTTGTGCTGGTGTTTATCCTATCGGCTTCCTTTATTGCCTACGCTCCCGACTACATTAAAAAAATCAATGACTTTTCATCAGACATCAGTAATGCCAGTTTATCACTTGGCACGAAGATTGTCATGCCCCATTCCGATAGTCAAGGCAAGGACAGCGTGGACTTAATCAGAGATAGCCTGTTTTCCATACAGGTTCAGCAACCGTGGCTACTGCTTCAATACAACAGTTCAGACATTGAAAGTATCGGTATTGACCGTGTGGAAAGCCTGCTCTCCACCAGCCCAGATTCCAACAATGGCGAAGACAGAGAAAAAATTGTTGCGGAAGAAATTGAAGACAGAAGCAATACCAATCTAACCATTACAAAGACCATTAACCGTTTAGGTACAGTCTTCTTCCTATTTGTCTTCAATATTGGGATTTCCATATTTGTATTCCTATTAACAGGAATCATGATTTTCTCGCAGGTACTTTTTATCATCTATGCTATGTTTCTGCCTGTGAGCTTTATTTTAAGCATGATTCCATCATTTGATGGTATGTCAAAACGAGCCATAACAAAGCTCTTTAATACCATTTTGACACGAGCTGGAATCACATTGATTATTACGACAGCATTTAGTATTTCAACCATGCTCTATACCTTATCGGCTGGTTATCCGTTCTTTTTGATTGCTTTTCTACAGATTGTGACCTTTGCAGGAATCTACTTCAAGCTGGGCGATTTAATGAGTATGTTTTCTCTACAGAGTAACGATTCTCAAAGTGTGGGAAGTCGTGTGATGAGAAAACCTCGTATGCTTATGCACGCTCACATGCACCGTCTACAGCGGAAACTTGGACGTTCCATGACTACTCTAGGGGCTGGGTCTGCCATTGTTACAGGTAAAAAAGGACAGTCGGGTTCGGGGAGTTCTGCAAGGACACAAGCAGATCACTCCCGACCAGACGGAAAGGAAAAATCAACACTTGGAAAACGTATCGGTCAAACCATCGGTACAGTAGCTGATACCAAAGACAGAATGGTAGACACTGCTAGTGGTTTGAAAGAACAGGTTAAAGATTTGCCGACCAATGCAAGATATGCAGTATATCAAGGAAAATCCAAAGTAAAAGAGAATGTCCGTGATTTAACCAGTAGTATTTCTCAAACCAAAGCGGACAGAGCCAGTGGACGCAAGGAACAGCAGGAACAAAGGCGAAAAACCATTGCGAAGCGTCGCTCTGAAATGGAACAGGTCAAACAGAAAAAACAGCCTGCTTCTTCTGTTCATGAAAGACCGACTACAAGACAAGAACAATATCATGATGAACAGACCTCAAAACAGTCTAATATTCAGACTTCATATAAGGAATCTCAACAAGCCAAACA
This sequence comes from bacterium, assembly GCA_905221285.1. Taxonomy (GTDB): domain Bacteria; phylum Bacillota; class Bacilli; order Lactobacillales; family Streptococcaceae; genus Streptococcus. Next base: position 40,689 of record CAJNCM010000003.1, on the reverse strand, counting down.
AGAGCGTCCAGCAGTTAAGTCCGATTTTTCAAGTCCAAAAGTGGAACGCCAAGGCAATACCGTTCAAGAAAAAACCGTTCAAAAGCCAGCAACTTCAACCACTACAGCAGATAGAACTTCACAACGTCCAATCACAAAAGAACGTCCGTCTACTGTTCAAAGAGTACCACTACAAAATACAAGAAGTAGACCACCAATCAAAACCGCCACCATTAAGAAAGTCGGTAAGAAACCATGAAGTTGAAAACTTTAGTGATTGGTGGTTCTGGATTATTCTTGATGGTCTTCTTACTGCTTCTGTTTGTTGCCATTTTATTTTCAGATGAACAGGACAGCGGAATTTCCAATATTCATTATGGAGGTGTGAATGTTTCCGCAGAAGTGCTGGCTCATAAGCCTATGGTAGAAAAATATGCCAAAGAATATGGCGTTGAAGAATATGTCAACATACTTCTTGCGATTATACAGGTGGAATCGGGCGGTACTGCGGAAGATGTTATGCAGTCCTCGGAATCCCTCGGTCTTCCACCTAATTCATTGAGTACAGAAGAATCCATTAAGCAAGGTGTGAAGTATTTCAGTGAATTATTAGCCAGTAGCGAAAGGCTCAGTGTAGATTTAGAATCGGTTATCCAGTCCTACAATTATGGTGGTGGTTTCTTAGGGTATGTGGCTAATCGTGGAAATAAATATACCTTTGAACTGGCTCAAAGTTTCTCAAAAGAGTATTCAGGTGGCGAAAAAGTGTCTTACCCCAATCCCATAGCCATACCTATCAATGGGGGCTGGCGATACAACTATGGCAATATGTTTTATGTGCAACTGGTAACGCAGTATCTTGTCACAACAGAGTTTGATGATGATACGGTACAAGCCATCATGGACGAAGCACTGAAATATGAGGGCTGGCGATACGTTTACGGTGGAGCTTCCCCGACTACTTCTTTTGATTGTAGCGGACTGACACAATGGACGTATGGAAAAGCTGGAATTAACTTACCACGAACCGCACAACAGCAATATGATGTGACCCAGCATATCCCACTATCGGAAGCACAAGCTGGCGATTTGGTTTTCTTTCATTCTACCTATAACGCTGGCTCTTATATTACTCATGTTGGGATATACCTTGGCAATAACCGTATGTTTCATGCAGGCGACCCAATCGGTTATGCCGACTTAACAAGCCCCTACTGGCAACAGCATTTAGTGGGAGCAGGACGAATCAAACAATGAGAAAGGAAGATTTAATGATGAAATTTAGAAAAAATCAGAATAAAGAAAAACAGATACCAAAGGAAAAGAAACCTCGTGTCTACTATAAGGTCAATCCTCATAAAAAGGTTGTGATTGCCTTGTGGGTACTTTTAGGGCTTAGTTTCAGCTTTGCGATATTCAAGCACTTTACAGCTATAGATACTCATACTATTCACGAAACAACTATCATAGAAAAGGAATACGTTGATACTCATCATGTAGAAAATTTTGTAGAGAACTTTGCGAAAGTCTACTATTCATGGGAGCAATCCGATAAGTCCATTGATAATCGAATGGAAAGTCTAAAAGGCTATCTGACAGATGAACTTCAAGCTCTCAATGTTGATACAGTACGCAAAGATATTCCTGTATCGTCTTCTGTAAGAGGATTTCAGATATGGACGGTAGAGCCAACTGGCGACAATGAGTTTAATGTAACCTACAGTGTAGACCAGCTCATTACAGAGGGAGAAGATACAAAGACCGTCCACTCTGCTTATATAGTGAGTGTCTATGTAGATGGTTCTGGAAATATGGTACTGGTTAAGAATCCGACCATTACCAACATACCTAAGAAATCAAGTTATAAACCAAAAGCCATTGAAAGTGAGGGGACGGTTGATTCCATTACAACCAATGAAATCAATGAGTTTTTAACGACGTTCTTCAAGCTCTATCCTACAGCGACAGCCAGTGAACTTTCCTACTATGTGAATGACGGGATATTAAAACCAATCGGAAAAGAGTACATCTTTCAAGAACTGGTAAATCCTATTCACAATCGTAAGGATAATCAAGTCACGGTATCGCTGACAGTGGAGTATATCGACCAGCAGACCAAAGCAACGCAGGTATCTCAATTTGATTTGGTACTTGAAAAGAACGGGAGTAATTGGAAGATTATAGAATAACAAATATTGGTACATTATTACAGCTATTTTGTAATCACGTACTCTCTTTGATAAAAAATTGGAGATTCCTTTACAAATATGCTCTTACGTGCTATAATTTAAGTATCTATTTAAAAGGAGTTAATAAATATGCGGCAAGGTATTCTTAAATAAACTGTCAATTTGATAGTGGGAACAAATAATTGGATGTCCTTTTTTAGGAGGGCTTAGTTTTTTGTACCCAGTTTAAGAATACCTTTATCATGTGATTCTAAAGTATCCGGAGAATATCTGTATGCTTTGTATGCCTATGGTTATGCATAAAAATCCCAGTGATAAGAGTATTTATCACTGGGATTTTTATGCCCTTTTGGGCTTTTGAATGGAGGAAAATCACATGAAAATTATTAATATTGGAGTTTTAGCTCATGTTGATGCGGGAAAAACTACCTTAACAGAAAGCTTATTATATAACAGTGGAGCGATTACAGAATTAGGAAGCGTGGACAGAGGTACAACGAAAACGGATAATACGCTTTTAGAACGTCAGAGAGGAATTACAATTCAGACAGGAATAACCTCTTTTCAGTGGGAAAATACGAAGGTGAACATCATAGACACGCCAGGACATATGGATTTCTTAGCAGAAGTATATCGTTCATTATCAGTTTTAGATGGGGCAATTCTACTGATTTCTGCAAAAGATGGCGTACAAGCACAAACTCGTATATTATTTCATGCACTTAGGAAAATGGGGATTCCCACAATCTTTTTTATCAATAAGATTGACCAAAATGGAATTGATTTATCAACGGTTTATCAGGATATTAAAGAGAAACTTTCTGCGGAAATTGTAATCAAACAGAAGGTAGAACTGCATCCTAATATGCGTGTAATGAACTTTACCGAATCTGAACAATGGGATATGGTAATAGAAGGAAATGATTACCTTTTGGAGAAATATACGTCTGGGAAATTATTGGAAGCATTAGAACTCGAACAAGAGGAAAGCATAAGATTTCATAATTGTTCCCTGTTCCCTGTTTATCACGGAAGTGCAAAAAACAATATAGGGATTGATAACCTTATAGAAGTGATTACGAATAAATTTTATTCATCAACACATCGAGGTCAGTCTGAACTTTGCGGAAAAGTTTTCAAAATTGAGTATTCGGAAAAAAGACAGCGTCTTGCATATATACGTCTTTATAGTGGCGTACTGCATTTGCGAGATTCGGTTAGAATATCGGAAAAGGAAAAAATAAAAATTACAGAAATGTATACTTCAATAAATGGTGAATTATGTAAAATCGATAAGGCTTATTCCGGGGAAATTGTTATTTTGCAGAATGAGTTTTTGAAGTTAAATAGTGTTCTTGGAGATACAAAGCTATTGCCACAGAGAGAGAGAATTGAAAATCCCCTCCCTCTGCTGCAAACGACTGTTGAACCGAGCAAACCTCAACAAAGGGAAATGTTACTTGATGCACTTTTAGAAATCTCCGACAGTGACCCGCTTCTGCGATATTATGTGGATTCTGCGACACATGAAATCATACTTTCTTTCTTAGGGAAAGTACAAATGGAAGTGACTTGTGCTCTGCTGCAAGAAAAGTATCATGTGGAGATAGAAATAAAAGAGCCTACAGTCATTTATATGGAAAGACCGTTAAAAAAAGCAGAGTATACCATTCACATCGAAGTTCCACCGAATCCTTTCTGGGCTTCCATTGGTCTATCTGTAGCACCGCTTCCATTAGGGAGCGGAGTACAGTATGAGAGCTCGGTTTCTCTTGGATACTTAAATCAATCGTTTCAAAATGCAGTTATGGAGGGGATACGCTATGGCTGTGAACAAGGATTGTATGGTTGGAATGTGACGGACTGTAAAATCTGTTTTAAGTATGGCTTATACTATAGCCCTGTTAGTACCCCAGCAGATTTTCGGATGCTTGCTCCTATTGTATTGGAACAAGTCTTAAAAAAAGCTGGAACAGAATTGTTAGAGCCATATCTTAGTTTTAAAATTTATGCGCCACAGGAATATCTTTCACGAGCATACAACGATGCTCCTAAATATTGTGCGAACATCGTAGACACTCAATTGAAAAATAATGAGGTCATTCTTAGTGGAGAAATCCCTGCTCGGTGTATTCAAGAATATCGTAGTGATTTAACTTTCTTTACAAATGGACGTAGTGTTTGTTTAACAGAGTTAAAAGGGTACCATGTTACTACCGGTGAACCTGTTTGCCAGCCCCGTCGTCCAAATAGTCGGATAGATAAAGTACGATATATGTTCAATAAAATAACTTAGTGTATTTTATGTTGTTATATAAATATGGTTTCTTGTTAAATAAGATGAAATATTTTTTAATAAAGATTTGAATTAAAGTGTAAAGGAGGAGATAGTTATTATAAACTACAAGTGGATATTGTGTCCTGTATGTGGAAATAAAACACGATTAAAGATAAGGGAAGATACTGAATTAAAAAAATTCCCCCTCTATTGTCCGAAATGCAGACAAGAAAATTTAATTGAAATAAAGCAGTTCAAAGTAACTGTGATTACAGAGCCAGACGCAAAGACGCAGAGCCGATAAAATGAGATTAATACAATCTCATTTTATCGGCTCTTTCCGTTATGTATGGATTCTTTTAATTAGTCTTCGATGTTTCTTGCTTCGTTGATACCGCTGGCTAAAGATTCCATTAAGGATAGTTCTTTGTCTGTAAAGCTATCCATGTATTTCTCTATCTGTAATCGTCGGGTGCTTTTTACCAAGTTATTAGCAGGTAAGAAAAATTCATCAACGGAAACATGAAGTAACGATACAAGGTCATAAAGAACTTGTATGCTGGGGTGTTGCCCTTTATTTTCAATATTAGTTAAGTACCGTGGGTCAATTTCAATCAATGCTCCCACTTGTTCACGAGTTAAACCTCGTTTCAATCGAGCTTCTTTAATGGCTAAACCAAAGGCTCTAAAATCATATTTATCTTCTTTTTTACGCATAGTAGACCACCTCTATACATTTTATTGTTCCTACTGAATTAAAAACAGGTATAGAAAAACGTGTTATATGGTTTATAGGTTTATATTTAATAAAAAGCACTACTAAACGCCAATAAAAAAAACCGTTATATGGTAGTGCTATTTACGCTGTTAAAATATTGTATATTACTTCCAAATGGCGGTTTGTTGGAGGTCAACGTCGCCATGAAGTACATCATATACAATAAATTTCCTTACATTGGGTTCTTGTCAAAAAAAGTCGTCTATCTGCAATAGATAAGTACGTCCACCAATGTGGTTTTATAAATCATATAGATAGAATAACAGAAGCATGTAAACAGAGAAATAAATCTGTTTATATGCTTTTTTGGCTATTCAGAACTTTTTTACAAAGTTTATTTATCAGTAATGCAACAAATCCCCCTTTCACATTGGGACTAAGAGTGAAAGGAGATAAACGAGCAAGGCTCACTTCCTTTCCTAGACAGAAAGGGGGTGAGAAACATGAAACCATCTTCTTTTCAGACCACAATAGAAAATCAGTTTGACTATATCTGTAAACGTGCTATGGAAGACGAGCGAAAGAATTATATGCTTTATCTTTCAAGGATTGCAAAGCGTGAGGTGTCCTTTTCGGATGTTGGCGATTATCTTGTTAGCCAGTTTGCGACAACAGATAACTATTCAACTGACTTTCAGATTTTTACACTCAATGGGTTATCAGTAGGCGTTGAAAATGATTTGTTGAGTGAAGCATTACGTGAGTTGCCAGACAAGAAACGTGAAATTCTACTGCTGTTTTACTTTATGGACATGAGCGATTCAGAAATTGCAGACCTGTTGAAATTGAACCGTTCTACTGTCTATCGGCATAGAACCAGTGGACTAGCCTTAATTAAAAAGTTTATGGAGGAATTTGAAGAATGAAAACACAATATCCTATGATTCCCTTTCCTCTCATTGTAAAGGCAACAGATGGCGATACCGAAGCGATTAACCAGATTCTACATCATTACAGAGGGTACATAACGAAGCGTTCCCTACGACTTATGAAAGATGAATATGGCAATCAAAGTATGGTCGTTGATGAAGTCTTACGTGGAAGAATGGAAACCAGACTGATTACAAAGATTTTGTCATTTGAAATTAAGTAATATCCTCTCTCCTTTCGTGGAAGCGTGCTAAACCATTCCACGCTTCCCGAACAGGGAGGTTTGTTATTCCACCAAAGCATATTGAGCTTTCAATGTGTTTTGATAGGCTAACGAGCCATTGTTCTTTGAAAACTGAATAAAAGTAATCGAATACGTTTCGATAAGAAAAGAGCCAACGGAACTAACCGCCATGACCTATCTTATAAAGATAGCGAGCGATTCATGTTAGTGATCCGAGAAGCAATCTTTAGCAGGATTGCCTGCAACGACATTCTTATCGTGATAATGATACTCCCATACAGTCAATAGTCCGAGCGTGATAAAACCGTCGCAGGCAATGAGTATGGCTACATGAGAACCATGCAGGGGTGGAACTCCCGTGAGCTTTGCTAAAGCTGTTCGATTGCTGGTAAAACAACTTTTATGAAATCCAAATAAGTGATTTGGAAAGGAGGATTTTATGAAGCAGACTGACATTCCTATTTGGGAACGTTATACCCTAACCATTGAAGAAGCGTCAAAATATTTTCGTATTGGCGAAAACAAGCTACGACGCTTGGCAGAGGAAAATAAAAATGCAAATTGGCTGATTATGAATGGCAATCGTATTCAGATTAAACGAAAACAATTTGAAAAAATTATAGATACATTGGACGCAATCTAGCGTCGCCAAAGGGTCTTGTATATGATAAAATAGTATTAAGTCGTATCAAGGCTCTTTCCATAAAGGAAAGGAGCAAATGCCATGTCAGAAAAAAGACGTGACAATAAAGGTCGAATCTTAAAGACTGGAGAGAGCCAACGAAAAGACGGAAGATACTTATACAAATATATAGATTCATTTGGAGAACCGCAATTTGTTTACTCGTGGAAACTTGTGGCTACAGACCGAGTACCAGCAGGAAAGCGTGATTGTATCTCACTTAGAGAGAAAATCGCAGAGTTACAGAAAGACATTCATGATGGTATTGATGTTGTAGGAAAGAAAATGACACTCTGCCAGCTTTACGCAAAACAGAACGCTCAAAGACCAAAGGTTAGAAAAAACACTGAAACTGGACGCAAATATCTTATGGATATTTTGAAGAAAGACAAGTTAGGTGTAAGAAGTATTGACAGTATTAAGCCATCAGACGCTAAAGAATGGGCTATTAGAATGAGTGAAAATGGTTATGCTTATCAAACCATCAATAACTACAAACGTTCTTTAAAGGCTTCATTCTATATTGCTATACAAGATGATTGTGTTCGGAAGAATCCATTTGACTTTCAACTGAAAGCAGTTCTTGATGATGATACTGTTCCTAAGACCGTACTAACAGAAGAACAGGAAGAAAAACTGTTAGCCTTTGCAAAAGCTGATAAAACCTACAGCAAAAATTATGATGAAATTCTGATACTCTTAAAAACAGGTCTTCGTATTTCAGAGTTTGGTGGTTTGACACTTCCAGATTTAGATTTTGAGAATCGTCTTGTCAATATAGACCATCAGCTATTGAGAGATACTGAAATTGGGTACTACATTGAAACACCAAAGACCAAAAGTGGCGAACGTCAAGTTCCTATGGTTGAAGAAGCCTATCAAGCATTTAAGCGAGTGTTAGCGAATCGAAAGAATGATAAGCGTGTTGAGATTGATGGATATAGTGATTTCCTCTTTCTTAATAGAAAGAACTATCCAAAAGTGGCAAGTGATTACAACGGCATGATGAAAGGTCTTGTTAAGAAATACAATAAGTATAACGAGGATAAATTGCCACACATCACTCCACATAGTTTGCGACATACATTCTGTACCAACTATGCAAATGCAGGAATGAATCCAAAGGCATTACAGTACATTATGGGACATGCTAATATAGCCATGACGCTGAACTATTACGCACATGCAACATTCGATTCTGCAATGGCAGAAATGAAACGCTTGAATAAAGAGAAGCAACAGGAGCGTCTTGTTGCTTAGTAGTACAAATGAATTTACTACTTATTTACCACTTCTGACAGCTAAGACATGAGGAAATATGCAAAGAAACGTGAAGTATCTTCCTACAGTAAAAATACTCGAAAGCACATAGAATAAGGCTTTACGAGCATTTAAGAAAATATAAAAAGATAATTAGAAATTTATACTTTGTTTGAAATAAAAAAACTAAATGAATTGATTTTAAGGAAATAAAATGCTAACATATATAGTAGATGTTAGCATTTTATTTCTAAAGAAAGGAGAATGATATGGTTGATAAAAGAGAGAAACTGATGAACTCTTTCAATCAGTATGGTTTTTTAACTTTTAAACAAGTGATAGATGAAAATTTACACTACAAAACCTTATTAAAAATGGTTACAGAAGGAAAAATCGATGCTGCAGAAAAAGGCTTATATCGCTTACCTGATATTTATTTAGATGAGTGGTTTGTTCTTCAGTATCGATTTCCAAAGGGAATCTTTTCTTTGGAGACAGCACTTTGGTTACATGGTTTATCTTTGACTATCCCTTTTAACATGACGATGAGTTTTCCTTATGGTACGAATACCAAAAACATTAAGGAAGCAGATATACGTCCTATTATTTTACGCTCTCACTATAGTGAAGGAATTATTGAAATAGAGCGTCTTCCTGGCCAATTTATTAAAGTTTATGAAGTTGAACGAGTTTTGGTTGAGTGTCTAAGACCAGTTCATCAGGTGGATCTTCAAATTATTGCACCAGCGTTTAAAAAATATTTTCAACAAAATAAAATTTATTTACACAAATTATTTTATTATGCCCAGCTATTTAAAGTAACTGATAAGTTACAATCTTATACGGAGGTACTATCTTAATGTTTTCAAATGCGAATAGCTTTAAAGCAAAAATCAAAAACATTTCAAAAGATAAGGGAATTCCAGCCCAACAAGTACAACAACATTATTTAATTGAGCAAGTGTTAAAACTGATTTCTACTAGTTCTTATAGAGATTCCTTCATTGTAAAAGGAGGGTATCTAATAGGTCAAATGATTGGACTAGATAAGCGAACCACAATGGATTTAGATGTCACTCTGAAGGGAACCGAAATGAGCAAAGAAAATTTGATTCATATCTTTGAAGAGATTCTTTGTTCTAAAACTGATGGATTTTCATTTTCAGTAGATAAGCTAGAACCTATTCGCCAAGATGATGAATATGGAGGATTTTCATTAAAATTAAATGCAACTTTCGATACATTAAAGGAGGTTGTTTTTATTGATATTACTACTGGTGATAAGATCACACCAAGAGAAATTACTTATTCAATGAGTTCTATCTTTACTAATGAAAGCATCAAGATATGGACATATAATCTAGAGACTGTACTTGCTGAAAAGTTAGAAACGATCATCAGTAGGGGATTAGCTTCGACACGCCCACGTGATCGATATGATCTTTTCACCTTGTATAAACTTAGAAAAGAAGAGATTAATCTAGAAGTGTTAAAAAATGCACTTGAGAATACGGCAGAAAAACGTAAAAGTAAAGATACTATTTATAATTGGGAAGAACAAGTGAGAGGAATTGAAATTTCTGATTATCAGAAAGAGCTATGGATTCGTTATCAACGCCAATTTAAGTATGCTAAAGATATCTCATTTGATAACTCTGTTCAGGTTATTAGGGAAATTATGCAACAAATATTTTAGTACAAAAGTAACTCATTCGTAAAGCAGTGAGTTGCTTTTTTTATTCCAATAACTCCAAAAATGTGATAAAAATTTCAACTACTCTTATCTATAATAAAGCTACCTGTTCTTTGAAAATTGAATCCACTCCGTCTTGATTAGCGTGCCTGTGTAAGTAGGGACAGAGAGTATTTCCCTGTGAAGGGCAACTGGCACAAGACGTGTGTGAGAATTTTCTAACAGACACGGAGTTTATCGTTACCAGACTTAAACGATGCGACAAACTAGATAAAGGAGTTAATCATGAAGGTAGTAAACTTGTATGATTTGAAACAAATGGGAAATAAAGGTGGTTGTACCATCCAATTGATTCATCACTTTCCCTTTGGTATGGGCTTAGGACATCTCAAAAAAGACTACATTGAATTTAAACGTGTTGGTATCTTTGATGGGAAAGCAGTAGAAGTTACTCTTCGAGAACCTTATTCGAGAGATCTACTGCAGGTTGTCAAGTCGATTAAGCAACGTCAGAAATTGATAGCTTATCGTTATAAAGAAGGAAAGCTGCTATTTGTTAAGAAGGAGGCATCAGATGTCCTCTGAACAACAGGAACGAATGGCAGTTCAATATGCAGAGCGTAGTCTTTTATTTACTGTAAAAAGTCTTTTAAAGATTCTAGAATGGTCTAGACGTCAGGCTTTAGCACAGGATTCCGCCTATAAGATAGGAGTGCAGAAATTAGAAGAATTGCTACAATCTCCTTATTCGATTGATACGATTAATCTGAAAAAAGATTTTTTAGACAAACCAATTGATATAGAGAAATTTAAGTCTTTTTTAGAAAAAGAAGAGATTCCTTTAGCCCTCGCTTGGCAAGGGGATTCTCTACATTTCTACACGAAAGACCGTTCGATTCTAGACAATCATTTAGACCATCTGTTAGAAAAAATGGTTAATGATCCGGAGAAATTAGCTGATTTTACCATGGATCAATCATTAGACGATGCAATTGATGAAGCTAAATCCCAAATAACCTTTAGACAAGAAGGAGCCGTCAAACAGAAAGAGATGGTGAGATGATGTACAGTGGAAAGAAATTCCTACTATTCTCACTGTTAGGCATCTTACTAGGCTATCTTTTTCATCGTTTGACGCTTTTGTATGATTCCTATACTGGAAATAGCTTAGATAAATGGACTCATCTTCTGATGGAAGGTCAAGATGAAGTTCTTCAGTCGCCATGGAATGTTTCTTTTACTGGAAAATCAAGTGCTTTTTTTCTACTAGGCTTTGTAATTATGTTGCTGGTTTATCTCTATTTAGAGACTGGCAAAAAACAATACCGAGAGGGGGTAGAATACGGGAGCGCCCGTTTTGGAACTCTAAAAGAAAAGAAGTTTTTTTACGGTAAGGAATTTTCTCATGATACGATCTTAGCACAAGATGTTCGTTTGACATTATTAGATAAAAAACCACCCCAATATGATAGAAATAAAAATATTGCGGTGATAGGAGGTTCAGGAAGTGGGAAGACCTTTCGCTTTGTGAAACCCAATCTGATTCAGATGAATAGTTCTAATATTGTAGTGGATCCAAAAGATCACTTAGCTGAGAAAACTGGAAAACTCTTTTTAGAACATGGCTACCAAGTAAAGGTGTTAGATTTAGTCAATATGAAGAACTCAGATGGCTTCAATCCTTTTCGCTATATAGAGTCAGAAAATGATTTGAATCGCATGCTGACGGTTTATTTCAATAACACCAAAGGCTCTGGCTCCCGTAGTGATCCATTTTGGGATGAAGCTTCTATGACTTTGGTACGAGCTTTAGCCTCCTACTTGGTCGATTTCTATAATCCACCCAAAACAAGAGAACAGCTCATAGAAGAAAGTCGTTTAAGTCAAAAAGAATACCAAAACTTGTTGAAACGTCAAAAAAAAGAAGTGGAAGAGCGAAAAAAACGAGGGCGTTATCCAAGTTTTGCTGAAATCTCAAAACTCATTAAACACTTATCCAAGGGTGAAAACCAAGAAAAAAGTGTCTTAGAAATTCTATTTGAAAATTATGCTAAAAAGTATGGAACTGAAAATTTTACCATGCGAAATTGGGCAGATTTCCAAAATTATAAGGATAAGACTCTGGATTCTGTTATAGCTGTAACCACTGCTAAATTTGCCCTCTTCAATATTCAAAGTGTCATGGATTTGACCAAAAGAGATACCCTTGATATGAAGACATGGGGCAAGGAAAAATCAATGGTTTACCTAGTTATCCCAGATAACGACAGTACCTTTCGCTTTCTTTCAGCCCTCTTTTTTTCAACCGTATTTCAAACCTTAACAAGACAAGCAGATATTGATTTTAAGGGTCAATTGCCTCTTCATGTGAGAGTCTATTTAGATGAGTTCGCAAATATCGGAGAAATCCCAGACTTTGCTGAACAAACCTCAACAGTCCGTTCTCGGAATATGAGTCTCGTTCCTATTCTTCAAAACATTGCCCAACTTCAAGGGCTCTATAAAGAAAAAGAAGCTTGGAAAACCATTCTTGGGAACTGTGATAGTTTAGTCTACTTAGGTGGTAATGATGAAGATACCTTTAAATTTATGAGTGGGCTACTCGGTAAACAAACCATTGATGTTCGAAATACTAGTCGTTCCTTTGGCCAGACAGGTTCAGGATCCCTTTCCCATCAAAAGATTGCTCGTGATTTAATGACACCTGATGAAGTCGGAAATATGAAACGGCATGAATGCTTGGTTCGAATTGCCAATATGCCTGTCTTTAAAAGCAAAAAATACAATTCAACCAAGCATCCAAACTGGAAGTACCTAGCCAATCAAGAAACCGATGAACGGTGGTGGAACTATCAGATCAATCCTTTGAATCAAAGTCAAAAAAACCATCTTGAAGGCCTTAGAATTCGTGATTTAACTTTTGAATCTAGTTTAAAATAAAAATAGAAAAGAGGAAATAGATGATTACGCATTTTAAAGGTTTTGTTTATGGAGTAGACGCAAGTGCTATGTTTGCACAAGCTATGTCTTTGTTACAGAAGGGATTGATTGCGGTTGGTGCCTTTCTCGTTGTTGTGGGAATTGTCAATCTTGCAACCAATATTAAAGATGGTGGACCAGGTGTTCGGAATGCCATTCTGGAAATTGTCGGTGGTGTTATGGTCGGGGCTGCTGGAGCCTTTGTAACTCAAATTTCAATTTAGGAGGATAAACAATGACATGAATCTTAGTTTAGTCTCACCCTTTGTTTACCTTGCATCTGAAAAAATATCAGCTGAAAATTTATTTGAAGGATTTAATGTAGATTTACAATCTACGGTAGATCTGATTAAATCTCTATCTAGCTACAATCCAACAGTTTGGACTTACATGTCTAGTATCACTAAAAGTGTCATGCAACCTCTCGGAGTTGCGATTTTATCAGTTGTTCTCATCCTAGAATTTTCGAAGATGGCAAAGAAGATTGCTAACTCAGGAGGAGCGATGACCTTTGAAGCATTAGCGCCGATGTTGATTAGTTATATTATGGTCGCAGTTGTAATTACCAACACTACCGTGATTGTAGAAGCCATCATCGGAATTGCGAGTCACGCCATTGAACAAGTAGCCTCGATTGTGGCTCACGGTGGGGCAAAGTATGATACCATCTCTGGATTAAAAGGGTCAGGATTTATTGGCCGGATGATTGTGGGATTTTTCGCACTCCTCATTTGGCTAGTTCGGATAGTAAGTGCAGCAATGGTCAATCTTTTGGTATCCATTCGATTTATTCAGCTCTACCTTATGATTCCATTTGCCCCTCTTACGATTCCAACATTTTTAAGCGATGAATGGAAGTCTATTGGTATTGGCTATTTAAAAAATATTATGGTCTATGCGGTACAAGGGGTTCTTATTTTTCTGATTGTTTCTCTTGTTCCTTTGTTTGAATCTGCTGGGAAAATAGCTGTTTCAAATGGTGCAGGAGTCTTGCAATCACTTGCGATTATGTTTGGTAGTTTGATACAAGCTATCTTACTGATTATTGCCCTCGTTGGTTCTCAACGTACGGCTCGCTCAATTTTAGGTATGTAATTAGATAAAGGCTAGGAAGTGATTTCTTCTTAGCCTTTTTAGAAAGGAAAGTCATGAATACACGTGTCTTTAAAGACATCTCAAAATACCAACACAGGGCTTGGTTAGGTTTCACCACAAGACAAATCATCTTTGTTCTACCAGCCTTTATTGTCACAATTATTGTTTTGGGCTTGAATCTCTTTTTCTGGCAATTTGGTGATTGGTTTGTTTACGGTTTTGTGTTTGCTTTTACCATCCCCCTCATGCTTTTTGGAGTCTATAAACCCAATGATTTATATTTTGAACATTATTTGAAATACCGTCTTCATTTTGAACTAACGGTTCCCCTACGCACAATTACAGGAAAGAAAGGACCTGAACATGAAAAGAAAATCAAATACATTAAAGAAACAAAAAACTTCAATGACTAATAAAAAGGAAGAAGTTAAAGGAAAAAAAGAGGAAGTGTTACCCTCTACAGCGAATACTCTTTCTTATCAAGCCCTGTACCAAAATGGTCTGATGCAGGTAAAAGAAGATTATTTCTCACAAAGCTACTTACTTGGGGACGTCAATTACCAAACTGTTGGTTTAGAAGATAAGGGCGCAATCATTGAGAAGTATTCTGATTTGATTAACTCTTTAGATGACCAAACCAACTTCCAATTGACCATCTTTAATAAAAGATTGAATTTAGAAAAGTTTAGACAAAGTGTTTTGTATGAGGAAAAAGAAGATGGATACGATACCTATCGTAAAGAATTGAATCGGATGATGAATCAGAATTTAGACAGTGGTGAAAATAACTTTTCAGCTGTGAAACTGATTAGCTTTGGTAGAAAGGATTCTAATCCCAAACAAGCCTATCGTTCCTTGTCCCAAATAGGAGAATATTTCAAGAGTGGTTTCTCAGAAATTGATGCACGATTTGAATCCTTGGCTGGAGAAGAGCGTGTCAACTTGTTGGCAGATATGCTAAGAGGAGAACACCATCTTCCGTTTTCTTACCGTGATTTAACGAGATCGGGTCAGACAACTCGTCACTTTATAGCTCCTAACCTCTTGGATTTTAAAAACAAGAATTACCTACAAATCAATGACCGCTTATTGCAGATTGTCTATGTCAGAGACTACGGTATGGAATTAGGAGATCAGTTTATCAGAGACCTCATGCAAGGAGATTTGGAATTGATAGTGAGCCTTCATGCTCAAAGTTCGACCAAGGCGGATGCTATGAAGAAACTACGAACAAAGAAGACCTTGATGGAATCCCAAAAGATTGGGGAACAACAAAAACTAGCTCGTACAGGTATCTATTTGGAAAAAGTAGGCCATGTTTTAGAAAGCAATATCGATGAAGCTGAGGAACTCTTAAAAACCATGACCGAGACAGGAGATAAACTATTTCAAACAGTATTCTTGATTGGTGTTTTTGGTCAGGATGAAGAAGAACTTAAACAAGCCCTAGACACTATTCAACAAGTGGCCGGCTCAAATGACCTAATGATTGATAAACTTCCATATATGCAAGAAGCAGCCTTTAATAGTTTGCTGCCATTTGGTTGCGATTTTTTAGAGGGAGTATCACGGAGTTTATTAACGTCCAATGTAGCAGTGAACTCTCCTTGGACCTCAGTAGACTTACAAGACCGTAGTGGGAAATATTACGGTATCAATCAAATATCAAGTAATATTATTACCATTGATCGCAGCCTATTAAATACACCGTCTGGTCTGATTTTAGGAACATCTGGAGCTGGGAAAGGGATGGCAACCAAGCATGAAATTATCACGACCAAAATCAAGGAATCTGGTGAAAATACCGAAATTATCATCGTGGATCCAGAAGCAGAATACAGTGTCATTGGACGAGCTTTTGGGGGAGAAATGATTGATATTGCGCCTGATTCCCAAACCTATCTCAATGTACTTGACTTGTCTGAAGAAAATATGGATGAAGATCCTGTAAAGGTAAAATCAGAATTTCTTTTATCCTTTATCGGCAAGTTATTGGATAGAAAAATGGATGGTAGAGAAAAATCGATTATCGACCGAGTTACCAGACTCACTTATCAGTCATTTAAAGAGCCTTCTTTGGAAGAATGGGTTTTTGTCTTGAGCCAACAACCAGAAGAAGAAGCGCAGAACTTGGCACTTGATATGGAACTGTATGTCGAAGGTTCTCTTGATATTTTTTCTCATAAGACCAATATTCAGACAGGATCTAACTTCTTAATCTATAACGTTAAAAAGTTAGGAGATGAGCTGAAACAAATCGCTCTTATGGTAGTGTTTGATCAGATATGGAATCGTGTCGTTCGGAATCAAAAATTAGGGAAGAAGACCTGGATTTATTTTGATGAAATGCAACTTCTTTTACTAGATAAATATGCCAGTGATTTCTTCTTTAAATTGTGGAGTCGTGTCAGAAAATATGGAGCCAGTCCGACTGGAATTACTCAAAATGTCGAAACCTTATTGTTAGATCCAAATGGTAGACGGATTATTGCAAATAGTGAATTTATGATTCTCCTCAAGCAAGCAAAAAATGACCGAGAAGAACTGGTTCAACTCTTAGGTTTGTCAAAAGAACTTGAAAAATACCTGGTCAATCCAGAAAAAGGGGCAGGACTAATAAAAGCAGGTTCAGTTGTTGTTCCCTTTAAAAATAAGATTCCTCAAGGTACTCAATTGTTTGATATTATGAGTACGGATCCTGATAAAATGGCTTCTAACTAAGGGGAAGGTAAATGAAGGATAAGAGAGAAATCATACGTGCCCGAAAGGCATTTAGAAGAAGTCTAAAAGATGAGAAGAAATTCTTGAAACAAGGAAAGAAGGAGGTGAGGAAACAGAAAAAAGATTCCGCTGTACTGGATGAAAAAGCATGGAAAAAAGAGATAAAGAAAAAGCTAGAGGAGATGAAAGAAGCTTCAAAGGCTAGAGTAAAACAAGCAAATGAAGACTACAATCATATTCTTCAAAATAGTTCTCCATCTCTTTTGAATCGGAAAGAATTAAGAGACAGACGGTTGCCTCATGCTAGGAAACGATTGAAAATAGCCAAGAAGCAATTTAGAGAAGCCAAGGTAGAAGCAAAAGAAGAAAGAAAAGAGAGTCGTAAAGAAAGAAAAAACAATCAAAAATTTCTTTATGGTCAGGAATCGAAACAAAAATCTAATTTTTTCTTTCAAGGGAAGAGTTTAGAAGAATTAAAAGCTAAGAAAGAAGTCAAAGCCGCAAAAGAGAATCTAAAATCTACTAAACAAGCCTATAAGTCCAAAAAAGTCAGTAGGAAAGCCAAAACTTTTCTTTATGTCCTTGGACGTGAAGGAGGAGAGTTAGCTTCAGAAAATGAAGATTTAGAAGGCTATCGCACACTTCAAGAGACAATCAGAAAAGGTAAACGCTATAGTCGTCTTTCTTATAATATTGGGAAAGCTAGTGTCAAAACAGGACAAGCAACAGGTCGTTTTACCAAGAAAAGACTGACCAACACAAAAGAGCGATACCATCATTTTAAGGATGGAAAAGGCTGGAAACTAGCGAAAGAGAATCCAAGTTCCTTTAAAAATCGGTTTCGAAAATTAAAGAAACAAGGTCTTACAAGTGTCCGAAATATCTATCAAAAACTAAAAGCAGCCTTTTCCTTCTTTACATTTGCGGCTGGAAATCCTGCAACCTGGATAGTTGGAGGAATAGTCTTTCTTCTTTTACTTATGATGAGCTTCTTTTTAGGTTTTTCATCTGCTAGTTTGATTCAACAAGATGAATTTGAATTAACAAAAGCTTATACCCACCTAACTTGGGAAGACGCAGAACATACTCGTACAAATGACAAAGGCATTACCTATTACACAAAAGTTGATGATGTGATGGGGTATATGAACTTTAAATTCCATGACTATGAGTTACACAAACCAGTTCACTTATTTAGTTCAGAAACTTACAAGGATTATCTGTCTACTTTGTGGCATGATTTAAACGATGGGGAAGATTTAAAATCCATGCAAGACCTCTATGAAACTCCTAAGTATAAACTATCGAAAGACGATCAAGAGGAAATAAAGGAACTAAAAGAAGAAGGTGTGTATGCTTCCATGCAGGAATTAGACAATCCATTTGAGGGACAAAGCAACGAAGATAGTCTAACCATGACTTATCGTTACGGATACTATGATTTAGACGGAAAACCTACCCTTCAGGAGTACATTCTACTAGAAGCGAAGGCTCACCAAACGATTGTCGCACCAATGGATGGAGTTGTATCTTTAGATGGCAACAATGTTATTCTCACTAACGGAAAAGGAGAGAATGAGAGTCGATTGACCTTGTATTCTATTCATAATGGCCGTGCGATTGAGGGGACAAGGGTCTTAACTGGTGATATTATTGGTGAAACACCAGACGATACAGGTTTGAAAGTTTCCTATCAAAAGTATAAGAACAAGAAAGAAAAATTGGTGTATGTCAATCCGCAATTTTATTTTCCTAAAGTCATTCAACTTCAGACAACTATCTTACCTGCCATTGGTCAGTTTGGTGGGGATGAGTTTGAACGAGCAAAACATATTTATGAGTTTTTGAAATCTCAAGGGGCAAGTCCCCAAGCGATTGCGGCTATTTTAGGAAATTGGTCGGTAGAGTCTTCTATCAATCCTAAACGAGCTGAGGGAGATTATTTATCTCCTCCAGTTGGCGCTACCGATTCCTCATGGGATGATGAAAGCTGGTTAGCGATAGGAGGGCCAGCCATTTATAGTGGTGCTTATCCTAATATCCTTCATAGAGGTTTGGGGTTAGGGCAATGGACGGATACCGCAGATGGGTCAACACGTCATACGGCTTTATTAAATTATGCACACGCCAAAAATAAGAAATGGTATGATTTAGACCTCCAGCTTGACTTTATGCTTCATGGGGATAGTCCTTACTATCAAAGTTGGTTAAAGGATTTCTTTGGAAATACGGGCAGTGCAGCAAATCTCGCCCAACTCTTTCTCACCTATTGGGAAGGAAATTCTGGTGACAAACTACTGGAAAGACAAACCAGAGCAACGGAATGGTATTACCAAATTGAAAAAGGCTTCAGCCAAACAAATGGAGGACAGGCAAAAAGTGATCCGCAATCTCTTGAAGGGGTTCGTGGTGACTTGTATGATCATTCTGTTCCTGGTGGTGGAGATGGTATGGCCTATGCCTATGGACAATGTACATGGGGTGTTGCGGCTCGTATGAATCAGTTAGGATTAAAGCTAAAAGGTAGAAATGGAGAGAAGATTTCAATCATTAATACCATGGGAAATGGTCAGGACTGGGTTGCGACAGCTTCAAGTCTTGGTGGAGAAACGGGTTCCACACCAAGAGCAGGTGCTATTGTTTCTTTTGTAGGAGGTACACATGGGACACCAGCAGACTATGGTCATGTGGCTTTTGTAGAGAAGGTCTATGATGATGGTTCTTTCCTTTTGTCTGAAACTAACTATGGTGGCAACCCTAACTATACCTTTAGAAAAATCTCTCAAGCAGATAGTGCCATCAGTTTTGCCTATACTACGAAATAGAAGAGTTTACACTTGAAATTATAGCTATTTAAAGATACAATATGTCTATAAATGAGTGGTCGGCTCATGGTCAATCCGGTAGTAATCTTGGATATAAGGGCCAATCGGTGACGGACGCCAGAATAAACCGACTGACTAGGTGGCTTACATAATGTTTTATCATTTTCAGGAGAACTCAGTTTTGGCTCGTTCTCTTTTTGTTGCGATACTCAATTTAACAATGTGGCTTATTTAATCAAAATTATGGTATAATTTTCTTAAAAAAAAAATTAATATTTTAAGGAGGATTGTTATGAGCAATCTTTTAAACACAATGGAGGAATACTCTTGGTTGGCTTCATGGGCAATTTGGGAAAGTGTAAATCCTACAACTAACTTTTCAAGTAGTAAGGATATAAAAGAGAATATCGATTTTAATGATTATCAAAATGATTTACAAAAAAATAACATAGTGATAATAGCTATGAACCCTGGAGGTGAGAGTAACATCAGTGACTTACAGAATGTTACACGGAAAAGGAAAGAATCAATTAATTCATGGAAAAATTTCCATAGCCGTGGAAGAAGTAATGATCATCATCTAGCTTCTGCTTTTAATGATAGCAAGGCTAGAGGGGCTTATATGACTGATTTTTTCCCTATTGTTGGAAGCGATAGTAGCAAAATTACTGATGTAATTGATACTTTGAAGAGTGAAGAGCCTGAACAAATTAAGAGATTAGTTAAAGAATTAGATGATGAATTATCCACTTTACTACCAACGTACAACGAAGTAAATTTAATTTGTCTAGGAAGCGTTGCTGAAAAATGGGCTAAGACATTTTTATCAAATCCTAAAACTAAATATGAAGATTTGAATAAAACATATAATGTTTATAAAGTTTTCCATCACTCTCCTCTTGCAGAATCACATAGAAAAAAATATGCAGTGAATCATAATATCGAAAACAATTATGCTACAATTATAAAAAAACAACTAGAGGAACAAGGATTGAAAATTTAATTTTATTTGTAGTTTTTGTTTTAAATTTCATGTAGCATAAATTCAATATTGTTACTTTTATATTATTTATATTTTCACATACGGTATAAAAAATATCTAATTTTAAATTATTTTAAGTAATTATATAGTAAAGTAATCCAAATCTTAGATTATTTACCTAATAATTTCAAAAAGAACCAGAAGAAGTCTAAGTGACCGAATTTTTTCTGGTTCTTTTATTATATCTTATTTATCATTATATATAATATAGAAGCCTTGAGATATAATTGTTAAATGTTATAAATTGTGATACTTCTTTCAAGGAATATTTGGTAGGATTGGAGTGAAAAAAGATTAACTAGGAAAGAAGGAAGTATATGGAAGCCATTTATCAACGTGATTCGGATCAAGATGGACTAACTGATGCTCAAGAATTTGCGCTAGGAACGAATCCTCTTAGCGCAGATTCTGATGGTGATGGACGTTCAGATTTAGTGGAAGTAGAAGAAGGAACAAATCCCTTAGAAAAGGATTTACAAGACATAGACCAAACAAGTATAACTGAACCGTCTTCAGTATTTATGGAAATGAAACAAAAGATTTCAGATATGATGGAGAGTCACTACAAGGAATTTATACAGGCTCTGATTAGTATTGAAACAGGAATTGAAAACCAACAAGATCTAGAAGACTTATATACTTACTACATGAGAACAGATGCCGTTTCTCTTTTGTCTAGTGATTTAGAAACCAGTCCTCAAGAGGTTGAAATGGAGATAGAGTTGTAGGGGAATCATGTGATTCTCCTATTTTCGTATAGATGAAAGGAGAGAGTATGGAAGTAATGCAATTATTGGCTATGTTTCGTGGAACAATTCCAAAAGATAGAGAGAAAATGGCCCAATTTCTGCGTTATCAAGCGCAACATTTTGATGAGAAATGGCAGGACTTGGTAGAGAGTTTTTTGGCTGAAGAAGGCAAGATAGAAGAGATATAGAGAAGTTTCTTCTAATGGTTGATTCCAAAGAACTAAAAATAGAGGTTCTTGAGATTCATTTTGAAGAAAAAGAGGGAGATGTTCTAGCCTATTTGGGTTCTGATGACTCTTGTTCATCCAGTTTTTTATACAGGCTAGGAAAATCCCTATTAAACATCACAGATTGGTATTGTTCATCTTCATTATAAGCTAAGCTTCGTTTTCCGTCATGAGTTAGCAGGCTCTGCTTGCATAGAGTTTTTTATTTGACAGGAAGTTTCTGTTTTGTTAATATGATTAACAAATGAAAGAGAGATTATGGATAAAAAAGAATTTATTACATTTAATAATCGTTTCAATAGATTTATTTTAGCGTTTGACCAGTTAAAAAAAAATCAAGATAAAAGTGGTGTTGACAAATCCATTACGTTGAATGAGGTACATTTGATTGTTGTGATTGGGAAAAATCAGCCCTTAAATCTAGTAAAATTATCTGAATTATTAGAAGTTTCGAGGAGTGCAATAACTCAAAGTGTTAGAAGATTGATTCAAAAAAATTTAATTGTTTTTGATTTTGATCCGAATAATGGGAAAAATAAATATTTGAGATTATCTGAAAAAGGCATCGAAATTTTTAAAATCCATAAGGAACAACAAGCACATATTGAAAAATCGGTCTTTTCAGTTTTAAACAACTATAGCGAGGTGGAACTTCAAACAGTTGTGAAATTGATGGATGATATTGAAAAGGTGTGGGGAGAATTACCGTGGTAAAAATCACGGTAAATTTCAAATACAATTGTTAAGTTAATTAACAAAAAGGAGAAGATATGACTGTAAACATAGAACTGATTTCACAAACAGATTTAGCGGATGAATCTTTTTATATTGCTATTAATGGTTTAGAACCAAGGGCAATGTATTGTGTAGAAATGTACCTGTCTGATTATTACTGTATAAATGCTCCCTTACTTTTAGATCATGATGTTATGTGGAAATCAACTGCCATTTTTTTATCTGATCAGGACGGTATGATTGATACCTCTCAGACAGCATCTATTTCAGGATCTTATAAAGGCGTTTCAGAAATGGGCTTATTCTTTAATGCGAAGCCGTTAAAGAATAGGAAAAGGAGATTACCTAGTTCTCTTGATAGAATTCCATTGCGAGATTATTTTGGTGTTGAAATTAAAATCAGGCTGGGGAAAGATGTGGTAGCGGAGCAAAGTTTTGTAAGGCGTTATATGAATCTGGGAATAAGGTGTCAAGATATTTATGACAAGCATTTTCAAGGTCGATTATTTTATAATGAAAAATTAAGAAGGGCGCCAGCCGTTATTATTGTTAGCGGTAGTGAGGGGAGAATTGAAAAAGCTCAGAATATTGCCCAACTTTTATCTTCTAGAGGCTATATTTGTCTTGCGATAGCTTATTTTGGTTTAGAGGGATTACCCCATAATTTAGAACGAATTCCAATAGAATGTCTGGAGGAGGCGAAAGATTTTCTATATCATCATCCTCAAGTTGATAATACAAAAATAGGAATATATGGTCGCTCTAAAGGAGCAGAGCTTGTTCTGGCTGGACAAAGTATTTTGGAAGATGTGCAATGTTTGGTACTCAATTCCCCCTCAAATGTAATATTTGAGGGAATAAAGGGAAAACTCAACTCTCATTCATCTTCTTGGACATATTTGCAAAAAGAACTTCCGTATCAAAAATTTCAACTAGGAAATTATTTGTTAAACAAGTTTTTTGGAAAACATATTCCTGAAGATAGTAGTGCTCAGATTGATGTGAGTAAAATTGCCTCTCCTTTATTATTACTAGGAAGCAATGTTGATGAAATATGGGATGCGTCATACGCGATAGATGATATTATTTCACATTATAAAGGGAAATCCATTTTGTTTAAAAAATACCATGAAACGGGGCATATGTTGACGGTTGCTTATCAACCGAATCATCGTTATCGAAAAGATTGGCGCTTATTAATGAAAGAAAGTGTAGACTCTTGGTTTGCTACGATAAATTTTTTTGATACACATCTGAAGAATATCAAGCCTACAAGGAGTTAAAGGAACATTATGAGGAAGTGACAGGCGATTACAGCTTTTCAATACGAGAACTTACTAGTCAAATGGAAATCGCTCTTCAGAATCATCGAGGTGTGGACTTTGAAGAACATGAAAAGGAGGAGTATTTGGACTTAGTTCAAAAATTAGAAGAGTTTGATTCCTCGCTTGCCGCCCATTACCGTCAGTTGATTGATTAGAAAGGAGAAAGTCATGAATGATTTACTCCTTGTCCCAGTAATTTTTTTAGCAGTAGGAGGAATTCTCATTCTTTTATGGAGACTCTTTCTTATTGCCAGTGGACTTTTCCTGATTGGTTTTGTCAGTTTTCTTATTTTCGTGGAGGGCTATGGAATATATTTGTTCTTTACAGAGACCGAACTTTACACGGAAGATTTAGCACAGAATGGATTATTTGGTTTTACGACTTTCTTTATCATCTTTAATCTTGCTTTGCTTGTCTTGGCAGGCTGGGCAGGGTATAAGTGTAAGATAAGATTAAAAAAATGGAGAAAACTCTAATGGTTTTTCTCCATTTTTTTATCTAATTGGTAATGTTGAAGATCGGAAGTGAAATGATACTTTCAAAGAATTCATTTTGGACACTAGTAAACGAAATAGAGCCCTGATGCAAATCAACAATTTGTTTTGAAATTTTTAGCCCAATTCCAGTCGTTCTAATTTTAGAAATATCAATGTTTTTAAAAGATAATTCATTAAGTTCAGTAATTTTTTCTGGTGAAGCTCCCTGTCCATTATCTTTGATTTCGACAATTACATTTGTATCTTTTTTGAATAAGTAGATTCTTATTGTGCACCCCTTTTCGTTATGTAAAACAGAGTTGTAGATGATATTATGGATAACTCTCGTGATTAAAAACTGCTCAATCATGATAGATTGATTAACAAGTGAACAATCGTAATCAAATTCAAATTCAAATTCATTCCAGATTTCTTGATTTAAAATATGGATGAGAATGTCTTTGAAGAAGGGGATAATTTTTGTTTCAGTCTGATTTAATTGAAGATGACCGGATGAAAGGCGGGCTACTATATTTAAGTCATTTAAAATATTTTGGATGTAATAGGATTCTGTCAATATTGGGCGAATATGCTTTTTAGACTGTGTATCTAGTTCAGAATCATTTAACAAGGACGCGTTAGAAATGATGACAGAAAGAGGTGTTTTGATATCGTGTGCAATTCCTGAAATCCATTGCTCTTTAAAGACTTCATTCTCTTTGAGTAGAGTATCGGTTTGATTAATTGCAGTTGTAAGATATTCTAGTTCTGATATAGAATTTATTGGATTTTTCAAACCATCTGGGAGATTCTGAATAGCAGTTACAAGAGGCGCAATTTTACGATTGATATGCGTCACACCATAGTAGTAAAGAAAAGCGAAATAAAGGCAGTTGAAAAGCAATACTCCAAATGCTACTAGTGGAATTAGGCGAATACTATCTATATCTAAGTAATTATAACTATAACGAGCAATTTTATCTTTTGGAAAACCAACAACAATGATGTAGCCACCTTTTATCTGACTAAAAACAGGATAATCTGAAAGATAATAGCGAGAAAACTGTAAAATGTCCCCATAGTCAAATTGCGAAGGAATTTCTGTAGGTTTATACTGTTCGTACACTTGTTTTCCAGTCTGCTTATCCAATACCATTAGCCATAACTCTTGTTCTTTTAGACTAGAGATATCTTTTTTAGGTATGTGGACGTTATTTTTTGTGATGGTAATGTGTTCAGAAATTATTTTTACAGTCTCAGTAGCAGTTTGCTTTTCCCTAATGTAGAAAACAAAACTGGCAATTAGAATAATATTGGTAATAAAGATAATGATGGAAAAAAAGATAAATTTCTTTAGTGAATACCTTAAAATTTTGGTTTGGTTCATAATCATGATAACAATTTATATCCCAGCCCTTTAGCTGTCTTTAAATATTGAGGTTTTGAAGGATTTTCTTCTATTTTTTCTCGAATTTTCCGAATATGTACAGTCAAAGAGTTTTCATAACCAAAGCTATCCACTCCCCAAATCGTATCACAGAGAGATTCAGTTGAAACGATGTAATTTTTATTATCGTAAAGTTTTTTCAAAATCTTAATTTCAATTGGTGTAATAGAAATTTCTGCTCCATTCTTTTGTACTGTTGCATTCCGAAAACTTACCAAAGTCTGTCCAATCTGTATTGCTTCCTGTTCTGATTTATAGCTTCTCCTGAGCAGAGCCATAATACGATAGATAAGATTTTTTGGAATGAAGGGTTTTACGACATAATCATCACCACCAGCATTGAAACCAGCTACCTCATCTTCAGGATTATTTTTGGCAGTCAGAAAGAGGATAGGAGTATCGCCTTTTTTTCGGATATGTTTTGCTAATGTGTAGCCATCACCATCGGGGAGCATAATGTCCAAAAGGAAAAGGTCGAACTGTTCTGTTTCAATCATGTCCAAACTAGATTCTATATCATAGGCTGATGTTAGATTGGAAAATCCGTAGGCAGTGAGAATATCTCTAATGGAAGAGTTTAAAATTTTATCGTCATCAATGATAAGGATGTGCTTATTCTGGAGTTGTTGTTCGAAATTCATAATCTTACCTCGCTTATCTATATTATACCATTTAAAAGAATGAAAAAAGCAAGATACTTTAATCTTAATGTAAAATTAAGGTTAGCTTAGTTTAAAATTAATCTAGCATGTCTATAATAAAGACATAACCTAGATAGAGATACTTCTCAAATAAGTTTTAATCAGTGAGGTATTTCCAAATGGCTAAACAACAAATGAATCTCGTTGAGATTGAAGTAATGAATTCTCTTCAAGAATTAACTCTTGAAGAACTTGATAATGTTCTTGGTGCTGGTAGTGGAATAATTCATTTTATTCAGACAAAACAATGGTAATAGTGAGTCACCAATTAGATATTGTGAATTATGTTGATTCTATCATTTTTGTTGATAAGAGTAGTGGAGACGTTATCAAAGATACTCATGATAATTTGATTTATAGAAATCAAAATTATAGAAAATTATTTGGCTTAAAGGAGGAAGTTCATAATGATTAGTAATGTTTTACAGATAAAAAACTTACAAAAGGGATTTAAGGACACTCAGGTAGTTAACCTTAGTTCCTTATCAGTTCAACAAGGTGAGATTTATGGTTTTCTAGGTCCAAATGGAGCTGGGAAAACAACCACCATGAAGATGATTTTGTCTTTGATTTCTCGTACAGCTGGAGAGATTGAAGTGTTCGGTCAATCTATAGGTACGGACAAGCAGTATCTTAATCAGATTGGCTCTATGATTGAAGAACCGTCTTATTATCCTAATTTGACAGGCTATGAAAACCTCTTGGTCTTCCAAAAAATCCTTGGATTTGATAAGAAAAATATTCAGGAAACCTTGAAAATTGTGGGGTTAGATCAACCTAAAAACAAGAAAAAATTGGTTAAAGATTATTCTTTGGGTATGAAACAGCGCTTGGCTTTAGCCTTTGCCTTAGTCAAGAAACCGCGTTTGTTGATACTGGATGAGCCAACAAATGGGCTAGACCCAGCAGGGATTCATGAAATTCGGGAACTGATTATCAAGTTGGCAAAAGAACAGGACATTACTGTCTTCATCTCTACCCATATCCTTTCTGAAGTAGAGCATATAGCTGACCGTGTGGGGATTATCAATCATGGTCAACTGGTTTACGAGGGAGAAATTCGTAAAATTCAGTCCAATAAATGGCTGGAAGTACGTGGGGATTTTAGAGGTCGACGTGAAGTCATTAGCCAAGTGTTATTTGGTTATCCGTGCAAGATGTTGGAGATACAAGAGGATAAACTCAAGCTGACTAACCTTGCCGATCAGCAGATTTCTAGTTTGTTACGAGATTTAATAGTCGAGAAAGTTCCAATTTATGAAGTGAAGCAAGAACAAGAAACCTTGGAATCTATCTTCCTCAACTTAACCAAGGAGTGAGTCTTATGTTGAATAATTTGTCTATTGAATTGCTCAAGGCAAAACGAACCAAATCCTTCCTTATTAGCATACTAGTTATGGGAGTCGGATTTGCTTGGGCAATTGCAGCCGCTACACGCTACCTAAGTAATCCAGACATGCACCAGATTAGCCTAATTTTCTATATGATAAAAGAAGTAAATGGCTTGATTCTCCCTATTGTAATTGCTCTTTTTGTATCGCGGATTGTTAAGAACGAGAAGGAGGGCAACACTTTCAAACTGCTTTTGGCAAATGGTGAAAATGTACGGCATATCTTTCTGAGTAAGCTTGGCCTGACTATGTTTATTTTGACCTTTCTCGCTTTTTTGGAGGGAGTAGTAGCCCAGTTGATTGCAATCTTATCAGGTCTAGAAATGCCTGTTAGCCTAATCCTCTGGCAAATCGTCATTTTCTTGCTAGCCTCTTTTGTCTTAACCTGTCTGTTTTTGACTTTGCAGTTTTTAGTGAAGAAGCAGGCATTGATACTGGCATTAGGGGTTTTCGGAGGATTTCTTGGAGTTGGATTTGGTCATGCACCAGCTTTTCTACAGCTGATTTTCCCTTTTGGTGGTATAGGATATCTGTCTCTGGTGGATTACCAGCAAGTCGCCAGTCAAGTGAGTTATGTTTTTGCGACAAACCTAGGATTTAAACTATTTACATATTTGCCAATAGCCCTAATCTATCTCTTCTTATCTCTCTATTTGGTTGAAAAGAAAGGAGGCAAGCTATGATATCTTATCTATCAGTAGAATGGCGGAAAACTAAAAAGTTTTCCATGTTGATGATTGGTATTTGCTTCTTAGCTTTTTGTAGCCTGATTGGTCTTGGGATTTACTTTGGTGCAGCTTATTCTATGGTTGAAGAAAGTGAAAAAGTGCCTGTTTTATGGGGACAATTGACCTTCTATTATAGCCAGCTTTTCTTTCCGATCTTGGTCAGCCTTTATGTAGCCATGATGTTAGGAAAAGAGTTTGATAGAAAAAATATTGAATTTCTCAGAGCTAATAATGTCAGTCTTGGGAAATTATTGTTGGCAAAAGAAATAGTAATTATCTTGTTTATTGCTTTTTTACAGTTGTTCTTGTTTGGTATTTTTTATGTCAGTGCTCACCTAGCTCATTTAGAAATTTCTAATTTGTTCACCTACCTCAAGTGGGATTTATTGGGAATTTTTGGAACAATTAGCATGATGGCAGTACAGTTTTTTGTGACAGCTAAAACTCGTGTTTTCAGTAAATCTGTGGGAATTGGTGCTATTGGTACTTTCGTAGGATTTATGATGATTTTTGTGTCAGATAAATTATCTTTAATCTATCCCTACTCCCAAGCTATGGTGGCAATGCGGTCACGAAATTTGATAGACTTTAATTTAGTGGAAATATTGCTGTTTATCATTGTAAATATTCTTCTGTGGGGGATTTTTCATACATTGAGTAATAAAGAATTGCATAAGTAATGCGAAGACTCTTCGGAGTCTTTTTCTTGTGATAAAAGCTCCAAGATTTATCCGGTATGCTTGACCTAGTTTTTATAGAAAGAAGGTCAAATTATCAATTAGAAGAGGCCTTAGTACAGGGATTTCAAACACCTGAAGAATACCAAGCCTACAAGGAGCTAAAGGAACATTATGAGGAAGTGACGGGGGATTACAGTTTTTCCAAACGAGAACTCACTAGTCAATTGGAAATCGCGCTTCAGAATCATCGAGGTGTGGACTTTGAATATCATGAGAAAGAGGAGTATTTGGACTTAGTTCAAAAGCTAGAGGAATTTGATTCCTCTCTTGCTACCCATTATCGTCAATTGATTGACTAGAAAGGAAAAAGTCATGAATGATTTACTCCTTATCCCAGTAATTTTTTTAGCAGTAGGAGGAATTCTCAATCTTTTATGGAGAATCTTCCTTATTGCCAGTGGACTTCTCCTGATTGGTTTTGTCAGTTTTCTTATTTTCGTGGAGGGATATGGAATTTATCTTCTCTTTATATAGACTGAACTTTACACGGCAGATCTAGCTCAAAATGGATTATTTGGTTTTACGACTTTCTTTATCATCTTTAATTTAGTTTTACTTGCTTTAGCATGCTGGACAGGATATAAGTGGAAGAAGGAATAGAAAATAATCTTAACAAGTTCAAAAATTATTCCGTTTTTTAGGATATGAAAAATTTTAGAAATTGATTCTTTCTTAAATTTGAATTTCACTAGTAGTGTAAAGAAGATTTTTTCTCTGAATAAAATCTGAATTTTCTCTGATATAATCTCAAATGTCAATGTTCAATAATTGTTTCTTCAGTAGGTGATGGTAAATAATTAAGAATCATTGGAACATTACCTTGGAGAACTTAAGGGAAAGGATTATTCACATATAGATGGGGAAGTTATGGATACTCCTGCTGGACATGTAATGACATTGATAGCACTCAAATTAGATTATTAAATATTACGAATTTTGTTCAAGATAGTGTAAAATAGATTTGTACTAGTTTCTCAAAAATTTAATTTAATAAATAAGAAACATTACAAATTGATGTATTGAGACTATTCTTTCTCAAGAATACGGAACTTTACAGGTAGTTCTCTAAAATATTTTGAGGTGATAGAATGTATAAGATATTAGTTGTAGATGACGATTTTGAAATTTTGAAACTGATGCGAACTATTTTAGAGATGAAAAACTATCAGGTAACGACGTATCAAGAAGTGAGCGTACCAATCAATATTAATAATTTCAAAGGATTTGATTTGATTTTATTAGATGTAATGATGCCTAATATAGATGGTATGCAAATTTGTAAGCAGATTAGAAATAAAGTAAGATCTCCTATTATTTTTGTTAGTGCAAAAGATACCGAAGATGATATAGTATCAGGGTTGAATTTAGGAGGAGATGACTATATTACAAAACCTTTCAGCATCAATCAATTAATTGCCAAAGTTGCTGCAAATCTCAAACGAGAAGAACGATACAAACAAGGTGAATTAAGTAATCAAATTGTTCGAGAATTATCCCCAATAACGATTTATTTACAAGAAAAAATTGTTTGTATTAATGGAGATAGTCTTGCTTTTACAAGTAGGGAATATGATATCATAGAGCTATTATCTAGCAATCCAAGAAAAATTTTTACTGTACAAGATATATATGAAAATGTTTATGATGATGATGCTGAAACCCTCTTTCGTTCAATATCTGAGTATATCTATCAAATAAGATTAAAATTCTCATCGTATGGAATTAATCCTATAAAAACAGTTAGAGGTATGGGATACAAGTGGCATGAATAAGAAGAGTACAATTAGAGGGCGAATAATAAGGACTGTTTTAGAACTAGTAACAGGTACGTTACTGAGTATACTTTTATTTTTTATATTTACTTATTTACTTGTTTTTACTGGACAATTAAATGTATACGGCTCTAAAATGGAAATTTCAGTGAGTGATAGCAGCAATTTAAGTGATGTAGTCCAAGCAATGAATAACTCTATATTTGACTATGTTGTATTTAATCGCAAGACAGGTACAATTGAAGAGGGCAACTATCAAAAAAAGGATTTGCCTGCCTATCGAGAAGTTTTTGCTAAAAATGAATCTATAAGTAATGATGCAGTGTATTATGGGTATTACGCTAATTCAGAGATTGTACTTACTGTCAGGCAACCCATGATACCTGAGTTTGTTAATCCGAATTTGCGTCACATTTCATTTAATCTATTTTCTTATTTATTTTTCTTCGTTATCGAAACAATTTTACTCATTTGGTCACTTACAAGATTAATAAAAGAATTTTCAAATAATTTTCTCCTCATACAAAAAAAGACTTTAAACATGGGACAGTTAACATTTAAAGATAAAATCATTCCTGCTCAAATACAAGAGTTCGATGAAATTCTTTCTGTATTATATCAAAAGGACGACGAGTTAACTAATTTACTCAAATCAGAGAGAAGGGAGAAGGAAGATTTATCTTTTCAAGTTGGTGCATTAGCTCATGATGTAAAAACTCCTTTAACAGTACTAAAGGGAAATTTAGAGTTGCTTGAATTAACTAACTTGACTGTTCAACAGAAGGAATACACTCAGTCAATGAATAACAGTATATTAGTTTTTGAAAGATACTTTAGTTCAATGATTGATTATTCAAGATTACTAATTGAAGATAAAGATTATGGAGAACAGATACATTTATCCGAATTTTTAAGTGAGCTGTCAGTAGAAGCGAAATCTGTAATGAATAATGCAAAGGTTGATTTCAAAATTATTAATACTACAAAATTAATATTTTTTAAGGGAAATCGCTTTAATTTAAATCGGGCATTAATTAACATTTTAGCAAATGCAGCAAGATATAGTTCTGGAGAAAAAAAAGTTACGCTTACTATCATTGAGGAAACAGAGTATATTAATTTTGTAGTGTGGAATAATGGTCTGCCTTTTACTGAACAGTCCTTATTAAATGCAGATAAGTTATTTTATACTGAGAATAAAGGTAGGAATAATAAGCACTATGGTTTAGGGTTAGCATTTGCTAAACAAGTTGCAACTAGACATTTAGGAGAATTGTTTTTATCAAATCCAGATAGAGGTGGCGCTCAAGTGACGTTGCTTATTAAAAAATAATTCTGTAAGGATATATTAGATAGCTTCCATATAATAGTTATGTATAAAAATAGATGGTTTTCTAAATTGAGGACTGTCTATTTTTTTAATTTTGTAAAATTGGAAATTCTGAACAAATTTTGAAAAATAAAGTATAACATACAAGTATAAAACAAGGAGGAATTATAGTTATGAATATACAAGTTCAAAAACTTAGAAAATCATATAAGGATAGAGAAGTACTGAAAAATATTTCTTTT
The DNA here is from genome assembly GCA_905221285.1 of bacterium. Lineage (GTDB taxonomy): Bacteria > Bacillota > Bacilli > Lactobacillales > Streptococcaceae > Streptococcus. The sequence goes on along the minus strand of CAJNCM010000003.1, from coordinate 8,190 downwards.
GAAATAAAAGAGGGGAGTATTTGTGGATTATTAGGTATTAATGGTGCAGGAAAATCAACAATTATGAAGATTATTTTTGGTCTTGAAAATGCTGATAGTGGTACGGTTATTTTTAATGGGAAAAAAAATGCGGGTATATATGAGATTGGAGCGCTTATTGAAACTCCAGCTATCTACATGAACTTATCTGCTTATGATAACTTAAAAACAAGAGCATTGTTATATGACATTTCTGACGAACGAATTAATGAAGTATTAAACTTGATTGGGCTATCTAATACGGGAAAGAAAAAAGCAGGGAGCTTTTCTTTAGGTATGAAACAACGTTTGGGATTAGGTATGGCAATAATTACTAGTCCAGATTTGCTCATTTTAGATGAACCTACCAATGGATTGGATCCAGATGGTATAAAGGAATTGTTGAATTTAATGATTTCTTTAAAGAAATCAGGAATGACAATTCTTTTATCTAGCCATCAACTGTATGAAGTTAGTAAAGTGGCAGATAAAGTTGTTATTTTACATGATGGTCAAATTTTTTACGATGGTTCGAATGTTCAAAGTGATGATTTAGAATCTTTATTTATAAGAATTGTTCATGGAGGTGACGCAATATGATAAAAATATTTAAATCAGAATGGTTAAAACAGCGAAAAAATACATCCAAAAAATTCTTGATAATAGCTCCTGGATTGTCGATTTTAATAGCTGTATTACTTGTTGGACCGAGTATTCTAGAAAGTTTTTCAATATATTGGTGGGAAGCCGTCTTTTTGTATACGCTTATTGGATTGTTATTTTTATATGATTATAAAGCAGAAGAAGCTGCAGGAAACTTCCAGAATATATACTTTCGAAATGATAGCATAAAAATATATATCGTAAAGATACTTTTAAAATTAAAAGATTTACTCATTTCGAACGTATGGTTTTTAGCTATATTATTATTTACAAGTAATTTTTTGTATGGCGACTTAATATCATTGAATATAATTAGTGACTTAATTTGTTTAGTACTTATTTCGATAACATCCATATGGGTATTGCCACTCTTGTATCTATTTTCGAAACGGATCAACCCCTATATCTTAGTATCTATTAACTCCTTGATTTGTTTTTTGGTTGCACCTTTTATCGCTCAAAGTAGCTTTTGGTTCTTCTTTCCTTTTACATATCATTATAAAATTGCTTATAGTCTTATGTATATAAAACCGTCAGGAGATTTGGATTTAACAAATCATGTAACAGACGTTAAAATTGTAGTATTTACCGTATTTCTATCATTGATTCTATTTATTGTTTCTTTGTTAATGTTAAATTGGAGGTTAAGTAATGATCCAATTGCTAAAAAGTGAAATGTTTAAATTTAAAGGTTCGTATCAACTATACATTATTTTGATTTTGTCTACTATACAACTATTGACAATTCCAATTTACATATTATCTGTAAATAACACAATTGTATTGGAAAATATTATCTTTTTACCCATGTTAGGCTATTGTATGATAACTACGATAATCACTTTATTAGTATCTGAACAAGAAATCAATGCTAATAATTATCAGAATATTAGGAGCGGGAGAAATATATCCAGTATATGGGGAGCGAAACTTTTTGTGTTAGATTTACTATTATCTTTACTCACTATTCCTTTATGGGTAGTTGTAGGTATAGAGTTAGGACACTTTTCATATTATTTTTACGTAGGAATAGTTAGTTGGTTATTACTAATATTGCTAAATCATTTCCACATGCTATTGACATTGTTTATTGCGAAAGGTGGCAATTTACTTATTGCTGTTGTAGAAAGTTTATTTATATTATTTGCAACAAATAAAGTTTTTCTTAATATTTTTTGGATTCCAGTAATTTTACCAGTTAATATAATTTTAGAAAATAATTCTAGAAGCACAACCAATTTACTAGCTTTAACTTTTTATGTTGTATTATTGTTTGTTGCTAATTTAGTAATTGTGAGCAGAAAAGGCGTTTAATTATATGCTATGATGGAAATGAAGGAAGTGTTAAATTTTTGGATGGAAGTTTGGGAATTGTTTTGACTTTACTTCATATCCAAAATAAGTCTGTCAAGACATATTGGAGAGAAGCGTTATTAATTTTTGATAATTTAACTATAGAAAATTAGGAGGAGAACTATGAAATTCACAAAGATCTATCTTTCCGTAATTTTTTTCTTAAGTTTACTTGGATTGACTGGATGTACATATGAGAAGTATGATGTTAAATTTCTCGACTCAAGTTATAATCGATTCGATTATAAAGGAGAGCATTATGGTGTAACTAATCAATTAATTTCATATGAAGATATTGAAAGTAAAGTAAGCAATCATGATGATACTTATGAAATAAAGAATGATTTGTTGGAGATTGGTGACTTATATCAGACCAAAAATAGAGAATTTGCCATAAAAATTGATAGTACTTTCTATAAATGTAGACTACTTGATAATATTTCTAAAGAAGAACTACTAAAAGTTTCTGACTTATTTAATGTTCACTTAGTAGGAGGATTTGCTATCAATGAGCAAGAAGCCAGAGAATTGAAGATAGGGGAACAATCATTTACAATTACTGAAGAAATTGTTCCAAAAGAAGAGCTTAGTGCTACAGTTGCTAACTTAGATAATCAAGTGAAGTCAGTCACTAGATTATCAGGGGAGCATGAAAGTTGGAAATATGGAGAAATATGTTCTTTAGAAAATCAGTCTATCCACGAGAAAGTAGCAGTTAAATTGAATGGAGAATATCATTTGGCCTTCTTAAGAAGTTGAACTGGGTAAAAAGTATTTAAAAGAAAAAAGCGCATAGTGTCAGGCAGTGAAAAAACTAGATACTATGTGTTTTATTGTGGGAAGATTTTCTTAATTTTCTCTTGAAATTGAGTTTTAGAGACTATACTTTTTCTTGTGATAAAACTTACAAGTACTTTTTGTTATTCTTGACCTAGTTTTTATAGAAAGAAGGTCTAAGATGTTAAATAAAGTCAAAACTAAAGCCTTAATTAGTGTTGGGGCAGTGGCTGCAACTAGCTTTATTCTCATGATGGGATATACTGCTGGTCAACATTCTACTGCTAAACAAAGTCACAAAGAAATCGAATTGGCTGCAGCTAAACTTGTAGAGGACAAACAAGCAGAAGAAAAAGCAAGTATTTTGTCATCAGATACTGTAAAAGAATTTTTGACTCAGTACTATACGAAAGAAAAGCTCGGAGAAAATAATACACGTATTCAACCTTATATGACTGAATCGGCCTATTCTCAAGAATTGTCAAGTCAAAATGATGCCATGAACCAAGTGTATAAGGATTATATTTTGGATTATCATTTTGAAAAAGCTGATATCTTTGTCAATCAGACTACGAATCAAGCCATTGCCATGGTCTCTTATAATGTAACCTATGTATCTGATTTAAAGAATGCCAACCAATCAAAGACCAATCAGACAGAAACCAGAACGGTTAAATTGTCCTATTCTAAACTACCTGGTAAGTTATTGGTCAATCAAGTACAGGTTTGGAAATCTGGGTTAGATGATTTAGATAAGGCAACTCCCAAAACTTTAGAAGAATCATCATCAATACCATCACTGCCAAATACTACGACAAAATGATGATATTGCATGGAAATAGAAGAATGTAAGCAAATTTCAATTCTTGATGTAGCCAATCGTTTAGGTATCTCCTTTAAACAAGTTTCTAACCGTGTCTATGAACATCCTGAACACGATTCATTTCGAATTTTTTCTACTACCAATACTTTTAAATGGTTTTCAAGAGATATTCAAGGTGATGTCATTGATTTTGTTCGACTTGTTAAGGGAATTTCCTTTAAAGAAGCTCTAGCCTTTCTTTCTGAAGAACCTTTTCAAAAAGAAGCTGTTCAAGAAAAAAGAGAGAGACCATTTTATTATCCTTTAAAGAGAACAGAAGATTCTAACTGTAGTCTGGCCAGATATTATTTAACTGAATGTAGAGGAATCTCAGATGAAATCATACAAAGAATGATTCAACAAGGTTTGATAGCACAAGCCAGTTGGAAAACAAATGAAACTGTTGAACCTGTTATTGTTTTTAAAAGCTTTAATCATCGACACAAACTGCAGGCAGCAAGCCTACAAGGGATTTATAAGAATCATTCTAGCCCAAGAGAGAGGTTAAAAACAATTCTAAAAGGAAGCCATGGACATGTTGGAATCTCCTTTGATATTGGTAAACCAAATAGACTGGTCTTTTGTGAATCGTTCATCGACTTAATGAGTTATTACGAGCTGCACAAACAAAGTTTATCAGATGTTCGTTTGGTATCTATGGAGGGATTAAAAAGGTCTGTTGTCGCTTATCAAACTTTACGACTGATAGCTGAAGAAAATCAGAAGTTGAAATTTTTAGATACAGTAATACCTTCAAAGTTATTGCCTTTGTTCAATACAATTCGTGATACCACTACCTATTTTGATAATCATCCTGATTTATTGACACTTGCGGTAGATTGTGATGATGCTGGAAAAGATTTTTCTGAAAAGTTATCTCAAGCAGGATTGCCTGTTACACTGGATTTACCTAATAATGAATTTGGGAAAGAAAAAATAGACTGGAATGATGTCCTTAGAGAAAAGAAATCAGATTTACAATTTATGCTTGAGACTGCAAAAGAGAAATTGGGAAATCCACCAGTAAGACAACCCCCTCAATGTTTAGAATTGTGATAACAAAATCAAGATGTTTTAGCTAATATTAGAATGAAGGAGGATAGTATATGACCGTTATTGAACGCTTAGAAGAAAAGGTCACTAGGCAAGAAAGCAAGGTAGCAAGAGAGACAGAAAAACTCGCTGCTTACAAAGAGCAACTGGAGACAGCGATGTTTGCGACGTTCAAAAGGCGTCAAAGCATTAGTCACATGAGTTTTGAAGAAGCTCTCGACCATGCCTTCGGTAGAGAAAGACAATTCGATGATTCTGAATTTAGAAAGGATGAAATGAGTGAATGACAAAAGATTGGAATTTTAATCAACCATTAGAAAGTAAATCAGAAAATCAAGAAGATCCAGATAAAATTGCGGCCTTATTTGGAAATCATCAAGGTGGTAATGATGTAAATTATGAAGCAGCTTTTCAAAAGCGCAAACAAGCACCTGTGACGGAATCAAATTCTAGTTCTAAACCCAAAGTTACAGAGGTTAGAACAGGAAAAGAGACAGATATCACTACAAGTTATCAGCAACATCTTAAAAGGCTGATTGCGGATAACAATAGTGATATTCAAAGTAGTCAAAAGAAAATTGAAGAGCTACATACTTTGATTGACACAAAGAATAAAGACAATAAGAAATTGCAGTCCATTTATGATGCGATTTCAGAATTACACTAAGCAGTCCTGATAGGCTGCTTTTTTTGAGAGGTTATAGATGTTTACAACACTTTTTAAGAAAAACCAAGACAATGGTGATATATTTAAGAAACTAATTCATAGACTATCTGATATGTCTGTCCAAGATCTTGAAAAAATAGACCGACTGCTAGATATCATTTTCACTCCAGATCAAGGATCAGAACAACTAAAAACAGAAGCAACTTACAGAGAAGAAACTTTGGACGACACATTAAAGGAAGCTAAGAATCAACTTCATAAGGAACAATTGGAGAAGAATTTAGAGAGGTTTAGGAAAAATAGTCAATAACGCACCAAAATTGGTGCGTTATGCTTTTTTATGCTATAATGGAATTATAAAAATAAAGGAGTTTGCCATGATTGGAAAGAACATAAAATCCTTACGTAAAACACATGACTTAACACAACCCGAATTTGCACGGATTGTAGGTATTTCACGAAATAGTTTGAGTCGTTATGAAAATGGAACGAGTTCAGTCTCTACCGAATTAATAGACATCATTTGTCAGAAGTTTAATGTATCTTATGTCGATATTGTAGGAGAAGATAAAATGCTTAATCCTGTTGAAGATTATGAATTGACTTTAAAAATTGAAATTGTGAAGGAGAGAGGTGCTAATCTATTATCACGACTCTATCGTTATCAAGATAGTCAGGGAATTAGCATTGATGATGAATCTAATCCTTGGATTTTAATGAGTGACGATCTAGCTGACTTGATTCATACGAATATCTATTTAGTAGAGACTTTTGATGAAATAGAGAGATATAGTGGCTATTTGGATGGAATTGAACGTATGTTAGAGATATCTGAAAAACGGATGGTAGCCTAATGGAAATCCAGGATTATACCGATAGTCAATTTAAACAGGCTTTAGCAAGGAACCTTCGCTCACTGACAAGAGGAAAAAAGTCCAGTAAGCAACCTGTAGCGATTTTGCTTGGAGGGCAAAGTGGTGCCGGTAAGACTACAATTCATCGTATTAAACAGAAAGAGTTTCAAGGAAATATTGTTATCATAGATGGCGATAGTTTTCGTTCTCAGCATCCACACTATTTAGAACTGCAGCAAGAATATGGCAAAGATAGCGTTGAATACACCAAAGATTTTGCAGGTAAAATGGTAGAGTCTTTAGTAACTGAATTGAGTCATTTGGGATACAATCTGTTGATCGAGGGAACTTTACGAACGATTGATGTTCCAAAGAAAACAGCACAACTCTTGAAAAGTAGGGGATATGAAGTACAATTAGCCTTGATTGCGACAAAGCCTAAGCTGTCCTATCTGAGCACCCTTATCCGATACGAAGAACTATTCGCTATCAATCCAAATCAAGCACGCGCAACTCCAAAAGAACATCATGATTTCATTGTAAATCATCTAGTTGATAATACACGGCAATTGGAAGAACTAGCTATCTTTGAAAGAATTCAAATTTACCAACGAGATAGAAATTGTGTATATGATTCAAAAGAAGATAAGACTTCAGCAGCGATCCTCCTTCAAGACTTACTGTTTGGAGAATGGAATCAAGTGGAGAAAGAGATGCTTAAATCTGGAGAGGAAAGATTGAAAGATTTAACTAATCGAAATGGTTGTTAAATCACGAATTTTAAAATATAGTCTATTTAGGATTGAAAAAAGTCTTTAAAATCAGAAAAACGCATAGTATCAGGTGTTGAAAAACTTGATATTATGCGTTTTCTGGTAGGAAGATTTACTCCAGTTTCTTCAGGAATTGAGATTTTGCCCAGCCTCAAAAGTTCTAATCAATCTCAATAACTCAGAAAAAAGAAGACTGACAAAATATGACTACTTTAAGACGAAACTAGAATTTGCTATCAAACTCTAGCATATGGAGGAAGAAATCAAAATTAATGGATAGGTGATTACGGATATAAAGTTATAAGACTTGAAACTTTATTTCATAGACTTAATCACTCTTATGCTTCTTAAATTTATAGAGCTCTTCCAAGTAAAAATGAATTTTTTCTTGAATATATTTTAATGATTTATTTTTAGTTATGTCTATAACACCAAACACACTATAGTGGTTTCGATAAAGATCATCATAATCAATCTGACTGCCTATGATGATAACTTCTGATTTTTTTGAATGAAATTGGATAGATTTTAAATAGAGTTTCATTTTTTTAGATGTTAGAGGCCCTGATTTTATGATAAAATAAGTAGAAGATTTATATTTGTAGTTAATCTTATGCCCTTGTAAAATTTTTGTATTTTTGAATGTTTTTTTAAAGAAATAATATTTTAAATACAGAGATAAAATATAGCCAAATAAAGAATAGTGTAATATTTGAATTTCCTTCATAGCTTTCCTTTCATATGATAATAGTTTATCAAATGAAGAAAGATTAGTATTATTGAGATACTAAAAAGTATCTATTTCATCATGAAATGTCTAAATTAAGAAAATTTCTACCATTTAAGATAGCATAGAAACCATTTGAGATTTTTATAATTTAATTTCCATCATTCTGATAAGATTAAACTGATAGAAGGAGGCTAAATATGAAAGACTACATTTTACATCAAGATAGAGCTATAGTAAAGGTACCACTCTCTAAAATTTATTATGTTACAATTCACCCAACAAAAGCTCATGCTGTTCTTTTTGTAACAGCCGAAGGGAATTTTGAAGCTTCAACCTCACTATCTAAAATTGAAGCAGAAAGTACAGAAGAACTTATTAGATGCCATAGAAAGTTTCTTGTGAATAAAGATAAAATAGCAGGATTTAATCATGAGACAAGA